>NZ_JBFAVI010000045.1:0-41928 GCF_040679695.1 Micromonospora sp. NPDC052213 | reverse complement strand
CGGCGCGGCCCAGGGCGGCGGCGCGGCCCGGGGCGGCGGCGCGGCCGGCGGGACCAGCCCCGCCAGCTCCAGCAGCAGGGCTTTCACCTCGGTCGCGGCGACCCGGTCCCGGGCGGCGGACGGATCGGAGCAGAGCAGCACCGGCCCGTCGGCCGGGTCGGCGGGGAGCCGCCCGTGCGACCCGCGCACCGCCCGGGCGCCGGCGTCCAGCCCGACCACACTCATCAGGTAGCGCATTCCGAGCTTCTTGCGGGCCAGCGCCACGGCGGCGCGGCGCTTGGCGGCCCCCGGGGCGGCGGGGTCGAAGAAGAGTTCGGCGGGGTCGTAGCCGGGTTTGCGGTGGATCTCCACGAGGCGGGCGAAGTCCGGCGCGCGGGTGTCGTCGAGCCAGTAGTAGTACGTGAACCAGGCGTCCGGCTCGGCGACGAGGACGAGTTCTCCGGCGCGCGGATGGTCCAGCCCGTACGCGGCCTTGCCGTCGGCGTCGAGCACCTCGGCCACCCCGGGCAGCGCGGCGCAGAGCTTCGCCACCGCCGGCACGTCGGCCGGGTCACGGACGTAGACGTGCGCGACCTGGTGGTCGGCGACCGCGAAGGCCCGCGAGGTCCACGGGTCGAGGTACTCCATGCCGGCCTGGGTGTGCACCCGCAGCAGCCCCTCGGCGCGCAGCAGCCGGTTGACGTCGACCGGGCGGGAGGCGTCGGTGATGCCGTACTCGGAGAGCACCACCACGGTGGCGTCCCGGGCCCGGGCGGCGTCCAGCAGCGGCCCGAGGACCCCGTCCAGCTCGGCCGCCGCCGCGGCGGCCTGCGGGGAGGAGGGGCCGAAGCGCTGCAGGTCGTAGTCGAGGTGCGGGACGTACACCAGGGTCAGGTCCGGGGACTGCCCGGCGAGGATCCGCTCGGCGGCCCGGCAGATCCACGCCGACGACGCCAGCCCTGCGCCCGGCCCCCAGTAGCTGAACAGCGGGAAGGTGCCGAGCCGGTCGGTGAGCGCGTCGTGCAGCTCCGGCGGGTCGGTGTAGCAGTCCGGCTCCTTGCGCCCGTCGGCGTGATAGACGGGACGCGGGGTGACCGTCCAGTCCACGTCCGCGCCCATCGCGTACCACCAGCAGACGTTGGCGACGGTGTAGCCGGGCTCGGCGCGACGGGCGGCCTGCCAGAGCTTCTCCCCGCCGACCAGCGCGTGGTGCTGGCGCCAGAGCAGCACCTCGCCGAGGTCGCGGAAGTACCAGCCGTTCCCGACGATCCCGTGCCCGGCCGGGGGCAGCCCGGTGAGGAAGGTGGACTGCACCGAGCAGGTCACCGCGGGCAGCACCGTGCCGAGTTCGGCGCGGAAGCCGGTGTCGGCGACCGCGCGCAGCCGCGGCATGTGCGCCAGCAGGCGCGGGGTCAGCCCCACCACGTCCAACACCACCAGCCGCCGGCTCATGTCGGCACCTCGCTCCGCTCGGCGCCGCCATGAGGCAACCCGGCGCTGTGTCGATGATTCACTCGCGGACGCTCGCTCATCCCGGCACCTCGCTCCGCTCGGCGCCGCCATGAGGCAACCCGGCGCTGTGTCGATGATTCACTCGCAGACGCTCGCTCATCCCGGCACCTCCGCCGGACGGGTCGCCGGAGCCAGGCCGAGGGCGACCAGCTCGGCGTGGGCGAAGGCCAGCTCCGCGGCGATCCCGGCGGCCAGCTCCGCGTCGGTGCCCGGCCGCCGCGCCGCCGGCAGCACCCCCCAGGTGTACGTCTCGACGTCGAGGTGGTCGCAGCCCGCCTCGGGCCCGGCGTAGAGCGCGGCCAGCGCGGCGCGCAGCACCGGCAGGGTGGAGTCGAGCGGCGGTTCGGGCGGGGCGTGCAGTGGCACGTGGTAGTGCACCCGCCACGGCCCGGGCAGCCGCGCGGCCAGGGCGGCGTCCAGGTCGTCGGCGGCGTGGGCGGGGTGGGCCGGATCCGCCGCCCCCGCGCAGCCGGCCGCGCGGGTCTGGTGCAGGAAGCGCGGCTCCACCCAGCGGCGCAACGCCGCCGTCGCCTCGGCCGGCGCCTCGATGGCGGCCGATACCTGCACCTTCACCACCGGCAGGCCGGCGGCCCGCAGCCGGCGCAGCGCGTCGGCCGGCTCCTCCCAGGCGCAGGCGAGGTGGGCGAGATCCAGGCAGACGCCGAGACGGTCGGTGTCCACGCCGGACAGTGCCGCGACGGCCTGTCCGGTGCTCTCCACCACGCAGCCCGGCTCCGGCTCGAAGCCGACCCGGACCGGTCGGCCGGTGTCCCGCTCGACGGCCGCGAGACCGGCCGCGAGTTGGTCGAGCCGGCGGCGCGCGGCGTCCGCCCGGCCGGCGTCCCAGGGCCGCCGCCAGGCCAGCGGCAGGGTGGAGACCGAGCCCCGGGCCGCGTCGTCCGGCAGCAGGTCGGCGAGCACCCGGGCCAGGTCCAGGGTGTACGCGAGCCGCCCGCCCGTGGTCCAGTCCGGGTGGTAGACGTCGCCCTTGACCACCGGCGCCTGGAAGGCCGCGTACGGGAAGCCGTTGAGCGTGACCACCTCCAGCCCCCGGACGGTCAGCTCGGTACGCAGCCGGCGACGGGCCGCCGGGTCGGCGGCCAGCTCGGCGGCGACCGGGGCGGCCAGCCACAGCCCGAGGCCGAGCAGGTCCGCGCCGACCCCCTCGCGGACGGGCACGGCGTAGGTGTCCAACTGGCGGAGGATGCCGGCGAGGTCCTCGGCGGGGTGCACGTTGGTGCAGTAGCCGAGGTGGACGGTGTCGCCGCCGGCGTGCCGCAGCCGCATCAGCTGCCGCCGCGCAGGATCGAGTTGCCGGCCCAGGTGCCGGTCGGCGGGTCGACGTCGGCGCGGTCCAGGTCGGTCAGGTCCAGCCGCCCGGACTGGCCGTAGAACTCGACCGGGTTGCGCCACAGCACCCGGTCGACGTCGTCGTCGGTGAAGCCGGCCAGCAGCATCGCCTCCCCCGTGGCCCGGGTGAGCAGCGGGTCCGAGCGCCCCCAGTCGGCCGCCGAGTTGACCAGCACCCGCTCGGTCCCGTACGCCCGCAGCAGCTCCACCATGCGCGGCGGCGACATCTTGGTGTCGGGGTAGATGGAGAAGCCCAGCCAGCAGCCGGTGTCCCGGACCAGCTTCACCGTCACCTCGTTGAGGTGGTCGAGCACCACCCGGCCCGGCTCGATGCCGGACTCGGCCACGACGGCGAGGCTGCGCTCGACGCCCCGGGCCTTGTCCCGGTGCGGGGTGTGCACCAGCGCCGGCAGGTCGTGCGCCACGGCCAGGGCCAGTTGGGCGGCGAAGGCGTCGTCCTCCTCCGGCGTCATCGAGTCGTAGCCGATCTCGCCCACCGCCACCACGCCGTCCTTGTCGAGGTAGCGCGGCAGCAGGTCGAGCACCGGGCGGCAGCGCGGGTCGTTGGCCTCCTTCGGGTTCAGCGCGACCGTGGCGTGGTGGCGGACCCCGAACTGCCCGGCCCGGAACGGCTCCCAGCCGATCAGCGAGTCGAAGTAGTCGGCGAAGGAGGCGGCGCTGGTGCGGGGCTGGCCGAGCCAGAACGCCGGCTCCACCACCGCCCGGACGCCGGCCGCGGCCATCCGCTCGTAGTCGTCGGTGGTCCGCGAGGTCATGTGGATGTGCGGGTCGAAGATGCGCATCACGCCTCCCTGGCGGTGATCGGGACGGGACCGGTGGTGAGCCGGCCGAGCAGCGCGGTGGCGTCGGCGGGCATCGTGCGGCCGGCGGCCTGCCGCTCGGCGGCCAGCCCGGCGAGCATCGCGGCGAGTTCCGCGTCGGCGCGGGCGTCGAGGTCGTGCACCACGGCCAGCGGCACGCCCGTGAACACGCACTTGAGCACCGCCTGCCGCCAGGCGGCCGGGTCGAGGTGCCGGGCGTACGGGCCGAGGGCGGCGGCGACCAGCCGGGTGTCGTTGGTGCGGATCGCGTCGTGCAGCAGCGGCACCCCGGCCGCACCGATCGGCAGCAGCGGCAGGGCCTTGAGCACGGCCCGCTTCTCGGCGGCGTCGCCGTGGCGGTAGAGCGACTCGGCGTGCGGGGCGTGGTCGGCGGGCAGCGCGGTCAGCAGCAGCGCCCGGGCCGCCTCGTCGGCGCTCCAGCCGGCCGGCTCCGTCAGCGGGGCCCGGCCGCAGCGCCGGCCGGCAGCCGCGAAGAGCCCGCCGATCGCCGCCGGTTCCGCCGCCACCCGCCGCACCGCCGCGTCGAGCCAGTCGGGCTCGGGTACGCCCCGCAGCGCGGCCCGCAGTGAATCCGGTGTCATCCCGTCTCCTCTCTCGTGCTGCCCCGCGCGTGGCCCCGTCACCGATCCCGTTGCGCGGCTTCCTTCGTGGCGGTGCGCAGGAAGTCGAGCGAGCGGGCGGCGACGGCGGGTGCGACGTGCGAGTGCCGGGGCAGCTCCACGGCGACCAGCCCCCGGTAGCCGGCGTCGGCCAGGGCCCGCAGCACCGGCGGGAAGTCGATCTCGCCGGCGCCGAACTCCAGGTGCTCGTGCACGCCCCGGCGCATGTCGTCGATCTGCACGTTGACCAGGTGCTCGGCCACCTCGTGCACGCACGCCGGGACCGACCGCGGCTCCAGGCAGCGGCAGTGTCCGATGTCGAGGGTGATGCCGAAGTGGGCCGGGTCGCCGAGCGCGCCGCGCAGCCGGCGCCAGCCGGCGATGTCCTCGACCAGCATTCCCGGCTCCGGTTCGAAACCGAGGGTCACCCCGGCCACGTCGGCGGCGTCGACCACCGTCGCGCAGCCGGCGACCAGGCGGTCCCAGGCCGTCGGCGGCGGGACGGCGTCGGGGCGTACGCCGGCCCAGAAGGAGACGGCCTCCGCGCCCAGGTCGGCGCCGATCCGCACGGCCCGGCGCAGGAACTCGACGCGCCGCGTCGGGTCGTCGTGCAGCAGCGTCGGGGCGTGCTTGTGCCACGGGTCGAGCAGGTACCGCGCGCCGGTCTCGACGACCACGGCGAGGCCGAGCGCCGCCAGCCGGCGGGCGACGGCGGCCACCCGCCGCGCCAGCGCGGGCGCGAACGGGTCGAGGTGGTCGTGGTCCAGGGTGAGCGCGACGCCCTGGTAGCCCAGGTCGGCGATGACCGCCAGCGCGTCGGCCAGCCGGTGGTTGGCGAACCCGTTGGTCCCGTAGCCGAACCGCAGCCCGCCGTCGCCGCGGCCGGCCGCCCCGGCGCTCCGGGGTTCCTGGGCCGCGTGCCGGGGGCGCGGGGCGGTCATGTCGGGGAGACCTTCCGGGCCAGCCGGCGGCCCAGGGGCGCGGCCGCCGCCACCGCCAGTCCGAGCAGCCCGGCCCCGGCGCGCGCGGCCAGGGCGCCCTGCAACGCGGGCAGCCCGGTGATCCCGGCCCCCACCGCCGCACGCACCCGGGCGGCGGAGGGATCGGCCACCACCCGGGCCTGGGCCGCGCCGTAGCGGGCCGCGTACGAGCCGGCCAGCAGGGCCGGCAGCATCTCGACGCCGGCCGGGCCACGCCGCCGTCGGGGCATCGCGCGACCGGCGGGCCGGGCACGCCCCGTCGGGACGGTGGCGGCGCCGGCGGCGACCAGGGCGGTGCCGGCGAGGGTACGCAGCGGCAGCGCCGCGTCGGCGCCGGTGACCTCCCGGCGGGAGAGTGCCGTGACCGTCCACGTGTGGGCGGCCACGGTGACCGCCGCCGGCACCGCCCGCAGCACCCGTCCACCCGTGGCGCCGAGCAGCACGTCCAGCCCCCGACACGCGGCCATCACGGCCGGTCCGGCGGGGGTGTCCTTCGCCGCCAGGTCGTACCCCCAGACGGCGGCGGCGAGCGGGACGGCGACGCTCGCGGCGCGCCGGCCCCCGGCGGTGGCGGCCAGCGCGACCCCGGCGGCGGTGAGCCCGGCAGCGAGGCCGAGCGCCGTCCCGGGGGCGACCCGGCCGCTGGGGATGGGCCGCTCGGGGCGTTCGACGGCGTCCAGCCGCCGGTCGGCCCAGTCGTTGGCGGCCATTCCCGCCCAGTACAGCAGCACGGACGCGGCGGCCAGGGCGGGCGTACGCCGGTCGAGCGCACCGGCCGCGGCCGCGCCGGCGACGACGTCGCCGGGCACCGAGAGCGCGGCCGGGGCCCGGACCAGCTCGACGAGGTCAGTCACGCGGGGCATCGGCACCTCCCGTGTGCAGCCGGCGGGCGAAGCCGCACAGCCGGGCCCACTGGTCGGCCAGCGAGTGGGTGGACGCGCCGAGCGGGTCCTTGAAGAAGAAGGCCAGGTCGGGCAGGGGGCCGGTGTGGCCGGCGGCGTGCGCGGCGGCGACGAGCCGGGCCAGGTCGAGCACCAGGGGCGCGGCCAGCGCGGAGTCGCAGCCGTGCCAGGTGAACTCCATCCGCATCCCGGTGCCGAGGAAGCCCGCGAAGGTGACCAGGTCCCACGCGGTCTTGAAGTCGCCCAGTTCCTCGACGTACTCGATCCTGGTGCCGCCCTGCGGGAGGTAACCGAGTGTCTCGCCGAGCACCCGTTGCTTGCTCTCCACCTTGGCCGCGTTGGCGGCCGGGTCGGCGAGGGTGGCGCCGTCGCCGCCGCCGAGCAGGTTCATCCCGGACCAGGAGCGCACCGCCAGGTGCCGCATCGCGAACATCGGCGCGAGCACCGACTTGACCAGGGTCTCCCCCGTCTTGCCGTCGTGCCCGGCGTACGGGATCCCGCGTTGCGCCGCCAGCGCGGCCAGGGCCGGCAGCCGCAGCCCGGTGGACGGGGTGAAGTCGACGTACGAACAGCCCGCGTGCACCGCCGCGTACGCGTAGAGCGAACTGGGCGGCAGCACCTCCTCGGGACCGGCGAGCGCGGCCCGCAGCGTGTCCGGGTCGGCGTGTGCCGGGTGCGGTCGGGCGACCGGTTCGGTGGCCGAGACGTTGACCACGACCACCCGGTCCAGCTCGTGCCGGCCCCGGAAGTCGGTGAGGTCGCGTACGGTCGCGGCGGCCCGGTCCGCCTGGGTGCCGGCGGTGGGGGCCGCGCGCAGCTCGCGCTCGACGGCGGCCAGTTCGTCGGGGAGGGCGGCGACCAGCCGGCCGGGCAGCACGCCGGCGGCGGCGAGGGCCTCGGCGCGTTTGGCCAGCGGGACGGTGGCGACGTCGTGTCCGCCGAAGACCAGGTCGGTGAAGGCCGGCAGGGCGGGCCCACGCACGTCGGGCAGCTCGGTGACGCAGCCGGTCGGGCCGGTGAGCCCGGCTCGCAGGGCGAGCGCCCCGACGATGCTGGTGGTCGCGACCGAGCCGCGCGCCCCCACCAGCCAGACACCCGTACGCATGGTGCTCCTTCCCGTCAGGAGGAACCAGCCGTGCATTGGCTTACATGGATATCAGAAGTTTGTTCGGAAAGATACGGATCTGTACGGATGGGCCCCGTCCGCCGGCCGTACCCGGGGGAGCCGACCGGCCCGGTGACGACGTCGGCGGCGACGACGCCGGACCGACTCCCGGTGCGGGCGCGGACGGACGGGGCTGGCAGGCAGGGTCGGTCGGCGTCTCGCCCCTGCCTCCCCCGCATCCGCCGGCCGGGGCGACGGCGCGCCCCGACCGGACGTCGTGGGGTGACGCGGCCCGGCGGGATCGCCGGGTGGTGGCGGTCCTCCGGTGCGACTGGGGAATCCCGGTCCGGCCGCACCGGACGACCGTCCTGCTCGTGCGCCACCGGGCCGTGGCGACCCGGCTGCACGTCCTCCGGTGCCGACCTCGTCCCGGCCGCGGGGCGCAACCGCGGCCGGTCCCTCGCCGGTCGACGCCGGAGGTGGCTCAGACGGCCACCGAGGCCAGCGCGGGCTCCACCTCCGTCCACGAGGAGCCCAGCTCCGCCGACCGGGCGACCGCGTCCAGCACGAGCTGGACCTGGAGCCCGTCGGCGAAGGAGGGGGCCGGGTCGACGCCGGTGGCGACCGCCTCGACGAAGTCCCGCATCTGGTGCGTGAAGGAGTGCTCGTAGCCGATGATGTGGCCGGGCGGCCACCACGCCGACATGTACGGGTGCTCCCCCTCCGTCACCAGGATGCGGCTGAAGCCCTGCTCGGCGGCCGGTCGCGTCGCGTCGAAGAACTCCAGCTCGTTGAGGCGTTCCAGGTCGAAGGCCACGGTCCCGAGAGAGCCGTTGATCTCCACCCGGAGCGCGTTCTTGCGGCCGGTGGCGAACCGGCTCGCCTCGTACGTGGCCAGCGCGCCACCGTCGAGCCGGGCCACGAAGACCGCCGCGTCGTCGACGGTGACCGTGCCGGTGGCCGGGCGGTGCCCGTCGGCGCCGTTGCCGTCGACCGCGCCCCCGTCCACCGTGGCCGCCAGCCCGCTCGACCCGCCCGGCAGCGGGCGCTCCTTGACGAACGTCTCCGTCACGGCGCTGACCCCGCTGATCCGCTGCCCGGTGACGTACTGGGTCAGGTCGATGATGTGCGCGCCGATGTCACCGAGCGCGCCGGAGCCCGCCCGGTCCCGCTGCAACCGCCAGACCAGGGGGAACTGCGGGTCCACGATCCAGTCCTGCAGGTACGTCGCCCGGACGTGCCGGATCACCCCGAGCCGCCCGTCGGCGACGAGCTGGCGCATCATCGTGACCGCGGGCACCCGGCGGTAGTTGAACCCGCACATCGACCGCACGCCGGACGCCCGCGCCGTGGCCGCCGCGGCGGCCATCGCCCGGGCCTCGGCGACCGTGTTCGCCAGCGGCTTCTCGCACAGCACGTGCTTGCCGGCGGCCAGCGCGGCGAGGGCGATCTCGGCGTGGCTGTCCCCGGGTGTGCAGACGTCGACCACGTCGATGTCGTCCCGGGCGACGAGGTCGCGCCAGTCGGTCGTGTACGCCTCCCAGCCGAGCCGGTCGGCGGCGTCGGCCACCTTCCCGGCGTCCCGGCCGCAGATGAGCGCCATCCGGGCCCGTGTCGGCAGGTCGTACACCCGGTTCACGGTGCGCCACGCCTGCGAGTGCGCGGCGCCCATGAACGCGTAGCCGACCATGCCGACCCGCAGTTGCCTGTCTGTCGTGGACAAGGTGGGTCTCCCCCCGTGTGTCAGAACCCGAGCTTCAGGTAGTTGCCCGCGTTCTCCTTGGTGATCGTCTCGGAGGCGAGGACGATCTCCTTGGGCACCTGGAGTTCCACCAGGTCGGACATGCCCTTGCCCTGGCCGATCAGCCGGGCCAGGGAGATCGCCGAGGAGGCCATCGACGGGCTGTAGGTCACGGTCGCCTTGAGCACCGTGTTGTCGGCCTGGATGTCCTCCATCGCCTTCTTCGAGCCGGCGCCGCCGACCATGAAGAACTCCTTGCGGTTGGCCTGGTTGATCGCGGCCAGCACGCCGATGCCCTGGTCGTCGTCGTGGTTCCAGAGGGCGTCCATCTTTGGCAGGGCCTGGAGCAGCTGGGAGGCTTCCTGCTGGCCCGAGTCGGCGGTGAACCGGGCCGAGCGGCGGTTGGCGACCTTCAGCCCCGCCTGGGCCAGCGTGTCGGCGAAGCCCTTCGACCGCTCCTGGGTCAGCTCGAGTTCCTCCATGCCGGCTATCTCGCCGATCACCGGGTTGGTGAGGTTCTTGGCCTTCAGCTGGGCGATGATGTACGTGGCGGCGGCCACGCCCATGCCGTAGTTGTCGCCCTTGATCTGCAGCCGGTAGGCCTTGGCGTCGGGGAACGCCCGGTCCAGGTTGACCACCGGGATGCCGGCCTTCATCGCCTCCAGGCCGAAGGCGTTGAGCTCCTTGCCGTCGTGCGGCAGCAGCACGATCACGTCGGGCTTCTGCGAGACCAGCGTCGACAGCGCCGCCCGCTGGGCCGCGGCGTCGGCGCCGGCCTCGACCGTCTTGAACTCCACGTCGGAGTACGTGCCGGCCTGCGCCTTGGCGTTGTTGGTGATGGCGGCGATCCAGCCGTGGTCGGCGGCCGGCGCGGAAAAGCCGATCGTCACCCGCTTGCCGGGCTCGCTGTTGCCGCCGGGGGCGCCCGCGGCCTTGGTCTGCGCCTCGGTGGGCTGGGTCTCGTTGCTGGTGCAGCCGGCGAGCAGCACGCCGGCGCCGACGGCGGCCCCGCCGAAGAGCAGCCGGCGGCGCGACAGGTCGCGGCTGTGCTGGGTCATGACGACCTCCTGTTTTTTACGGGGGGTGAAGGGGGATTTCGGGTGTGCGAGGTCCGGCCACCGTCGTCTGTTCGGGTGGCCCAGGTGCGGCAGGTTGTCACTCGAAGGGGGTCAGGTGGTGGTGAGCCGGTTTCGGCCGAGGAACTGCGTGAGGCTGCGGAACTGCACCTGCTGGACCAGGACGGCCGCGACGATGATGCCGCCCTTGACCATGTTCTGGGCCTCGGTGGTGAGGCCGTTGATCGCGAAGAGGTTGGTGATCGTGGCGAAGATGATCACCCCGAGCAGGGAGCCGATGATGGTCCCCCGCCCGCCGCTGAGCAGCGTGCCGCCGATGATCGCGGCGGCGATCGCGTCCAGCTCGTAGAGGTTCGCCATCGCCGCCTGGGCCGAGTTGGCCTGGGCGGTGAGCATGACGGCGGCGATGCCGCAGCAGAGGCCGGAGAGCGCGTAGAGCAGCAAAGTGTGCCGCTTGACGTTGATGCCGGCGAGCCGGGCCGCCTCCGGGTTGCCGCCGACGGCGACCGTACGCCGGCCGAAGGTGGTGCGGTTGAGCAGCACCCAGCCGGCGGCCACGACGGCGGCGAGGATGTAGACCAGCAGCGGGATGCCGAGCAGGTTGTTGCTGGCGAGGCCGTTGATGAAGCCGTTGTCCGAGACCTGCGTCTGCTTGTCGGAGATCTCGGCGGCCAGCCCCCGGGCCGCCACCAGCATCGCCAGGGTCGCGATGAACGGCACCAGCCGCCCGTACGAGATCAGCAGCCCGTTGATCAGGCCGACCGCCAGCCCGACGGTGAGCGCGCTGAAGATCATGCCGCCGGCGCCGTAGCTCTGGGTCGCCACCGTCGTGCACCAGACCCCGGCCAGCGCGACGATCGCCCCCACCGACAGGTCGATGCCGCCACCGATGATCACGAACGTCATACCGACGGTGACCACGCCGACCACCGAGGCGAGCTTGAGGATGCTGAGCACGTTGTCCCAGACCCAGTCCGGGTTGGAGTAGAGGTCGGAACGGGTGAGGGCGCCGATCACGATCAGCGCGACCAGCACTCCGATCAGGGCGAGGTTGCGGAGGGCGCCCTCGCCGGCGTCGCCGTGCCACCAGGAGAGCCGGCCGGTGGCCTTCTCGCTGGCCAGGGCGGTCTCCGCCGGGTCGACCGGCGGTGACTGCGCCGGAAGGTCCGTACCGCGCCCCGGCGCGGCGGTGGAGGTGGGCACTGTGTCGCTCATGCCGGTGCGCCTTCCATCAGGGACCCCGCCATGACGAGGTCGAGCACGGTGTTCTCGTCGAGTTCGGCGGCCGGGGCCTCGCGAACCACCCGGCCCTCGCGCATGACCAGCACGCGGTCGGCCAGGCCGAGCACCTCCGGCACCTCGCTGGAGACCAGCAGCACCCCGACGCCGCGGGCGGCTAGGGAGCGGACGACCTGGTACAGCTCCGCCCGGGCGCCGACGTCCACGCCCCGGGTCGGCTCGTCCAGCAACAGCAGCTTCGTGTCGCCGAGCAGCCACCGCCCGACCACGACCTTCTGCTGGTTGCCGCCGGAGAGCGTGCGCACCGGCCGGCGGACGTCGCGGGGGCGCAGGTCGAGGCTCTCGGCGATGCGGTCCGCCTCGGCCCGCTCCTTGCCCGTGTCGGTGAAGCCGCCCCGGGCGTACCGGCCGAAGGTGGCCAGCGTGACGTTGCGGTAGATCGGTTCGCCCAGCAGCAGCGCCTGGCTCTTGCGCTCCTCCGGGGCCATGCCGAGGCCGGCGCGGACCGCTGCGCCCACGCTGCCCGGACGCAGTGCCTTTCCGGCCATCGTGACGGTGCCGGCGTCGGCCCGGCGGGCGCCGTAGATGGTCTCCAGCAGCTCCGATCGGCCGGAGCCGACCAGCCCGGCGATGCCGACGATCTCGCCCGCCCGCACGGACAGCGACACGTCGGCGAACTCGCCGGCCCGGGTCAGCCCGTCGACGCGGAGCAGCCCTTCGCCGGCCGCCGCCTCGGCGGGGCGGTCCGGGAAGACGTACTCGATGGTGCGGCCGGTCATCCGGGAGACCAGGTCGCGGGTCGGGGTCTCGCGGGCCGACAGGTTCGCCGCCGTGGTCCGCCCGTCCTTGAGGACGGTGACCCGGTCGCCGATCTCGCGGATCTCCTCGAGCCGGTGGGAGATGTAGATGACCGCGATGCCCTGGGCGGTCAGCTCCCGGATGATCCGGAACAGGTTGCCGACCTCGTCGTGCGCCAGCACCGCGCTCGGCTCGTCCATGATGATCAGCCGGGCCTCGTGCGACAGCGCCCGGGCCATGCTGACCACCTGCTTGGCGGCCGCCGGCAGCGAGCGGACCATCCGGTTCGGCGGGATCTCGGCGTGACCCAGCCGACCGAGGATCTGCCGCGTCCGGCGGGCCATGTGGCCGCGCTGGACGAAACCGAACCGGCGCGGCTCGTGGCCGAGGAAGGCGTTCTCCGCGACGGATAGGTCCTCGACCAGGTCGAGTTCCTGGTAGATCGTGGCGATGCCGGCGCGCATGGCGGCCTGCGGGTTGGCGAAGCCGACCGGCTGGCCGCGCCACTCGACCTGCCCCGAGTCGGGGCGGTGCACCCCGGCCAGCACCTTGATCAGGGTGGACTTGCCGGCGCCGTTCTGCCCGAGCAGGCAGTGCACCTCGCCGGCGCGCACCTCCAACTGCACCCCGTCCAGCGCGCGTACGCCGGGGAAGGTCTTGACCACGTCGGTGAGGCGCAGGACCACCTCGCCCGCGACGGCGTCGGCGGGCGCCTCGACCAGCGGAGTGTCGGCGGGGACGACATCCGCCGGCGTGGTGGAGGCCGTCTTCTCGGGCTGGGCCACGTTCTCCTCCTCGCGCTCGTTCACGACGCCTCCGCGAAGGCCACGTCGCTGGCCAGGACGGCGGCGCCGGCCACGCCGGCGCGGGGCCCCAGCTCGGACAGGACGACCGGGAGATTGCCGGTGGCCAGGGGCAGCGACCGGCGGTAGACCACGCTGCGGATCTCGGCCAGCAGGATGTGCCCGAGCTGGGCGAGCCCGCCGCCGATCACGATCATCGACGGGTTGGTGAAGCTGACCAGCCCGGCCAGGACCCCACCGACCCGCCGACCCCCGTCGCGGATGAGCTGGATGCAGGTGACGTCGCCCTCGCCGGCGCCCTCCGCCACGTCCCGGGCGGTCACCGCGCCCCGCGCGGCGAGCCGCTCGGCCAGCGCGGGCGAGGTGCCGGCGCGCGCCGCGGCGGTCGCGTCCTTGGCCAGCGCGGCGCCGCTGAACAGGGCCTCCAGGCAGCCGAGGTTGCCGCAGGAGCACATCGGGCCGTGCGCGTCGACCTGGATGTGGCCGATGTCGCCGGCGCAGCCGTCGGTGCCCCGGTAGACCTCGCCGCTGAGGTAGATCCCGCACCCGATTCCGGTGCCGATCTTCACGAAGAGGAAGTCGTCCACGGAGTGGGCGACCCCGCCGTGCCGCTCCCCGATCGCCATGATGTTGACGTCGTTGTCGACCACCGCCGGGCAGCCGTGCTCGCGGGTGAGCAGCTCGCGCACCGGGAACCGGTCCCACCCGGGCATGATCGGCGGGGAGACCGGCACGCCGTCGCGGAAGCTGACCGGGCCGGGCACGCCGATGCCGACGGCGTCGAGCCGCTCGTAGGCGCCGTCCACCCGGGCCTTGTGCAGCAGCTCGTTGACCCGCTGGAGGGTCACCTTCGGTCCGGTGCGGATGTCGGCCGGCTCGGCGTACGCGGCGACCGGCTCCAGGCGGCCGTTGACCACCTCGACGTCGATGGAGCTGGCGCCGAGGTCCACGGCGGCGAACCGCAGGTGGGGGCTCAGCTCGACGAGGGTGGAGCGCCGGCCGCCCCGGGAGGCCGCGAGCCCCGCCTCGGCGACGTAACCGAGGCCGACGAGCCGTTCCAGCTCGGCCAGCAGCCGGGGGCGGGGCATCTGCAACCGGTCGCCCAGCTCGGCCCGGGACACCGCCCCCTCGTCGCGGAGCAACCGCAGCAGCCGGACGTGCAGGGGGTCGACCGTCCGCACCGGACTCACCTCTTCCCGCGCCTCGTTCACATCGACGTATCACCGATGTGTTGTGTCCGACACAGTAGGAGCCTTCTGCGCCGGCTGTCCATACCTTCAGCACATCCAACGCCAACTTTTGTCAGATCGAGCAAAAGTCCCCCGCAACCCCGCACGCCCCGCACCCGCCCGTACACCCTCGGCGATCTTGCGGTTCGTGCCCCGGGAAACGCGGCGTACCGGGGCGAGATCCGGGCCGAAAGTGCAAGATCGCGGGGCGTGGGAGCGTGGGGGTGCGGGTGGGGGCAGAAGGGCGCCCCGCCGCCCGGGTGGGCGGCGGGGCGTGGTGGGGCTGGGCCCGGGGGTCGGGTCAGCGGCGGTTGGCCGCGTTCCGCTTCTTGCGGAGCTTGCGGTCGTCGCGCAGCTCGACGTAGGGCTCCTCGTCGGGCGAGTGGCCCGCCTCGATGGCGCGGCTGCGCTCCAGCTCGGCGTCGAACTCCGCGCCGAGGAGGATCGCGATGTTGCTCAGCCACAGCCAGATCAGGAAGATGATCACACCCGCGAGCGCCCCGTACGTCTTGTTGTACGAGCCGAAGTTGCTGACGTAGAGGGCGAACAGCCCGGAGATCACCAGCCAGATCACCACAGCCAGCACGCCGCCCGGGCTCACCCAGCGGAACCCCCCGTGCCTCGCGTTCGGGGAGGCCCAGTAGAGGATCGCGAACATCAGGCTGACCAGGAGCAGCAGCACGGGCCACTTCACGATGTTCCACACGGTGACCGCGGTGGAGCCCAGCCCGATCGCCTCGCCGACCTGCGCGGCGAGGCCGCCCGTGAAGACCACGATCACCGCGCTGGCCAGCAGCATCACGCCGATCACCGCGGTCACCCCGATCCGGATCGGCAGCGTCTTCCAGATCGGCCGCCCCTCCGGAACGTCATAGATCGTGTTGGAGGCGCGCATGAAGGCGGCGATGTAGCCGGAGGCCGACCAGAAGGCGGCCAGCAGACCGAGGACCGCGGCGAGCCCGGCGAAGCCCCCGCTCTGCTGCGCCTGGTTGATCGCCCCCTCGACGATCTGCCGGATGTTCTCCTGCGGAACGGCCTGGTTGACGGTGTCCTTGACGCCCTGCGTCGCGCGCGGGCCGAGCAGACCCAGGATCGAGACCAGCACCAGCAGGCCGGGGAAGATCGAGAGCACCCCGTAGTAGGTCAGGGCCGCCGCCCAGTCGGTGAGGCTGTCGTCCTGGAACTCCCGCAGCGTGCGCCGCAGCGCCGCCTTCCACCCGGTGCCCGGCAGCGCCGTCGGGCTTTCGGGGCCCTCGTCGGGCCCGACCGGGCCGCGCCCGGGGCGGTGCCGCCGCGCCGGATCCGGGCTGTGGTCGGCGCGGCCCGTCCGTCGGTCACCGCCCGCCCCGCCGGCGGCCACGGCGCCGGAATCGTCGCGTTCGCGCCCGCCGCGGGCGGAAGACTCGTCGGAGGCCATCGCCCCTCCCTCTGCTCGGCTCATGTCCCCCCGACATGCCCCGGCAGCGGCGACGATTAACCACCTACCGGTAGAGCAACCTGCCCATCCGGCGCGAAGCGACCAGCAGGCCGACAACCAGCACCGCGAGCAGGTAGAGCACGTCGAGCACCCACGCCCAGCCGGCCGTGCCCACGGTGACGCCGCGGATCAGGTGCACCGCGCGGTAGAGCGGGGTCACCTCGACCACCCAGCGCAGCAGGGACGGGTACGCCTCGGCGGGGACGAACGTGCCGGAGAAGAGGAAGAGGGTGAACTGGGCCGAGCCCATCAGGTCGAAGTCCTGCCAACTGCGCATGAAGGTGGAGATCGTCATGCCGAGCGCGCCGAAGGCGAAGCCGACCAGCACCGCCGCCGGGAAGGCGACCAGGGCCCGGGCCACGGTGGTCAGGTCCATCCCCACCATCACCACGAGGAACGCGGCCGAGTAGGACCCGCCCCGCAGCATCGCCCAGCCCAACTCCCCGAGGGCGATCTCGAACGGCTGCACCGGGGTGGCGATCACCCCGTCGTACAGCTTCATGTACTTCATCTTGCCGAAGAAGTTGAACGTCGTCTCCGACAGCGCGCCGGTCATCGCCGACGAGGCGAGCATGGCCGGCGCGACGAACGCCGCGTACGTGACGACCTGGCCGCCGGACAGCGTGAGGTCGCCGACCAGCGCGCCCACCCCGACGCCGATGGAGAGCAGGTAGAGCAGCGGCTCCACGAAGCCGGAGACGAGCAGCAGCCAGTAGACGGACTTCAGGGCCGCGACGTTGCGCTCGGCCACCGACGTCGACCGGCGGGTCGCGGCGGCGACGTCGACCAGCCGGGGCAGGACGAGACTGACCACAACACCCCTCCTAGACGACGAGCCGGCGACGGAACGCGCGGCGGGCCAGCAACCAGCCGGCGACCGCCCAGGCCGCGAGGTAGAGCAGGTGGCCGGCGACCGACCACTGCGGAGCGACGCCGAGCGTCGCCGCCCGGCACAGGTCGACGCCGTGCCACAGCGGCGTCGCGTACGCCAGCCAGCGCAGCGCCGTGGGCAGCGACTCGACGGGGAAGAACACCCCGGCGAACAGCGTCATCGGGATCACCGCGAAGCGGAGCAGCATCGCCAGCCAACTGTCGGTGGACACCACCGACGCGTACGCGAAGGTCGGCGCGGCGACGGCGAGGCCGAGCAGCGCCACCACCGGCAGCGTGGCCACCGCCCACGGCGAGCGCAGCGCCCCGAACAGCGTCGTCACCAGCAGGAACGCCGCGATGGTGGTGACCACCCGGAACAGCACGAACGCCAGGTGCCCGCTGAGGATGTCGCCCACCCGCAGCGGCGCGGCGCTCTGCGCGAAGTAGGTCTTGATCCACTGGAAGTTGCTGAACACCGGCCACGTCGACTCGCCGATCGCCGTCTGGAGGGCGGTCGACGCGATCAGGCCGGGCACGATCCACTCGAGATAACGCACCCCGCCGACGCCCTGGTCGATGTAGGCCCCGACGCCGACCCCGAACCCCAGCACGGTCAGCACCGGCAGCAGGAACGACGAGAAGACGCCGGCCCGCCAGGTGCGCCGGTAGCCGACCAGGTAGTGCGCCAGAACCGCCAGCGCCGGCACCCGTGGCGGCGACGGCCGCGCCCGCTCCCGCGCCTGTTGCGCCACGCTCACGCGACCACCCCCGTCCACCACGGCCTTCCTACCCAAGGGGTACGACAGGCCGCAGCCACCCTACGACCGGCGTACGCACCTGTCATGGCAGTTTCCGCCCCGAGCGGGGTCCCTCCATTCCCTGGACGGGCTTAATCTACATAGGTAGCCTTGGACTCGTGGAGCCACTCGGACGCATCGGTGCGGCGACGGTCGACGTCCTGCGGGTGCTGGTCGACAGCGACCGGCCACGCTGGGGGCTGGAGATCATCAAGGTCACCGGGCGCCCGTCCGGCAGCGTCTACCCGTTGTTGGAACGGTTGGAGCGCAACGGCTGGGTGACCTCGCACTGGGAGGACGAGACCGACCGCCGCGGCCCACGGCGGCGGATGTACCAGCTCACCGCCGACGGAGCGGTGGCCGCCCGGCGGGTCTGCGCCCGGGCCGACACCCGGGCGACGCACCACCGCCCGGCCCGGCTGCGGGAGGCACGATGACGCCCGTCCGGGCCGCGCTCGTCCTCGTGCGCTGCGCCGCGGCGCTGCTCCCCGGCCCCTCCCGCGCCCGTCATCTCGAACAGTGGCAGGCCGACGTGCACGGCGCCGCCGAACTCGGCATGTCACCCCTCCGGCTCGCCGCGGGCACCCTCGGCGCCGCCGTCCGGATCGCCGCCACCAGCCCGAAAGGACCTCACGCCATGCAGCCCATCGGCCCGCTCGCCCTCGCCCTGAAGCTGATCGGTGGCACGCACGCCCGCCGTCGCGCCGCCACCCTCGCCGCCGTGTTCACCGCGACCCTGCTGGCCGGCGTCGGGCTGCTCATCGTCGGCTGACCGGCGGCGCTCCACCGCGGACCGCCCGGACCAGCGCCCGAAGGTGCGGGGTAACACGGCGACGTGTGGGAACACGCCGTTTAGCCCGGCCGCGCGGGGACCGGCAGGTGGCCGTGGTGGGCGAGCTACCGCCGGGCGACGCCTGAGACGAACGCCCGCCAGGCGGCGGGGTCGAAGGCCAACACCGGACCGGCCGGGTCCTTGGAATCGCGTACGGCCACCACGCCGGGCAGGTTGTCGGCCACCTCCACGCAGGCTCCGCCGCTGCCGTTGCTACGGCTGCTCTTGCGCCACCGGGCGCCGCTCAGGTCCATGTCTCCGCCACTTCCGCCATCAATTCGAGGGACTGCTGCTGCGATAGTGCCTCACCGCGGATCGACTCCCACACCTCGACCATCTGTCGGACGTACTCGGCGCGGTCGATCACCTGGCCGTGGCGCTGCCCGTCCAGGTAGACAACGTCGTCACCGGCGGGTGAGGTGCCGATCACGAAGGGACCATCAAGCCCAGCGTACGCCCCAGCGGAGAGCGGTACGACCTGGATCCGCACCCGGGGCAGCGCCCCACCAAGCTTCACCAAGTGCCGCAGTTGCTCGCGCATCACCTCCGGCCCGCCGATCCGCCGGCGCAGCACGTACTCATCGATAACCACACTGAGCAGCGGCGGTCGGTCGCGGGTGAGCACCGCCTGCCGATCCAGCCGGGTCGCGACCTGCCGCTCGATCTCGTCCGCCGCGAACAGACCGGCACCGACCAGGATGGCGCGCGCATACGTCTCGGTCTGCAACAGGCCCGGCACGTAAAGCGGCTCGAACCAGCGCAGCGCGC
This sequence comes from Micromonospora sp. NPDC052213, assembly GCF_040679695.1. Classification (NCBI taxonomy): domain Bacteria; kingdom Bacillati; phylum Actinomycetota; class Actinomycetes; order Micromonosporales; family Micromonosporaceae; genus Micromonospora; species Micromonospora sp. NPDC052213. Next base: position 23,026 of record NZ_JBFAVI010000045.1, on the reverse strand, counting down.
TGGCTTCCTGTTCGATGCCGGCCCAGTCGCGGAACCAGGGCACCACGGTCTCGCGGCTGATCCGCCGTTGGATGCGCTCGAAGCGCCCGTCCGCACCGAACACGGTGTCGCAGCGGCGGGCGAAGTCGAGGCTCGGCCGGCGATCGCACGTCTCCACCTTGGCGACCAGGGCGCCCGAATAGCTCAGCGCCTCGGCCAGCGCGGTCTGGGACATGCCACTGGTGGCCCGGGCGAGCCGCAACTCCTCCGCGAAGTGGTCCAGCATGGACGAGCGTTCCACGGACAGCCTCCGTACATCCTCGTACCGCCAGGCAACGGCCGCCGTACGCCCTGGTCGTCGGCGCGCGGGACCTCCCACCGTAGTCGGATCCTCACCAGACTGTCACGCAGCGGAACCGCTCACGGGATCGGACGGCGGGCGGAACCAGGCCGGGGCGCCCGGAGACAACGAGGTCCAGGGCGCCCCCTCCCACCTCGACGGAGGCTCACCGCATGCGACTCAGGTTCTGGCGCTGCCGGCGCTCGACGCCACCCGCCACGCTCCCCCGGCGTACGCCCAACGACCGACCGGCGTGGGCGACCGCGCCGACGGAGGTCTTCCCGACCGATGGCCCGGGCCGCCCGGGGCGGCTGACCCGGGCGCAGGAATGGCGGGCGAACGGCGGCCACTGGCTACCGTCGCCGCGCCGCGCCGGGGAGGGCCCGCGCTGATGCCGCGCTACCGCCCGCACGTCGCGGCGCGCCCGTCCTGGCGCTGCCGGGTGTGCGGCGCCGCGTGGCCCTGCTCCCCGGCCCGCCTGGCGCTGCTCGGCGAGTACCGCGAGAACCGGACCGGCCTGCTGATCTACCTCGGCACGCTGATGTACGAGGCGACGGGCGACCTGGCCGACCTGAACGGGCAGGCCGTGCCGGACGGGCTGGCCGACCGCTTCCTGAGCTGGGCGAGGGCGCGATGACCAGCACGGCCGACCGGCTCGGCTCTGGTGGCACCGCGAGGCCGGGCGCGGGCCGGTCAGCCGCGGACCGCCCGCAGCAGCGACAGCACCGCGGCGCCGAGCAGCAGCAGCCCGGCGCCGGTGCCGACGACCAGGCCCGCCGACACCCCCGAGGTGAGCGCGGTGGCCAGCCCGGCCAGCGCGACGGCGCACATGGCGACGCCGAGGGGCCGCAGCAGCGGGTCGCGCAGCACCGGCACGAGGGGGAAGAAGTGCAGCCCCACCACGGCGCAGACCAGCACCGGGATGAACTCCGACCAGCCGGCGAGACCGAGCACGGCGGCACCCAGCCCGGCGGCGGCGAACTCGGCGACGACGATCAGCAGGTAACGGCGTTCGGCGGCGCGGTCCCGGGCGACGGCGACCCTCCGGCTCCGGGCCACCACGACCGCTCCGGCCACCGCGGTGAGCAGCGCCGCGCCGCTGGCGACGACGAGCAGGGCCCGCAACGGTTGGTCGGCGGCCGGCACGCTGAACCAGATGGTGGCGAAGACCCCCAGGTAGAGCGCACCCAGCCCGGCCTGGTGGCGGGACTGGAACTCCAACCTCGACATGAGACCCCCGTGCTCGTCGCCCGGCCGGCAACGTGCCGCCGGCCCGCCGATGCTACGGAACGAGTCGCAGGAGGCTGACGCCCCCCGCGCCGCCCGTGGACGTGCGCGACTCAGTCGACCAGGGTGCGGCCGGTGAGGTGGAGGAAGACGTCCTCCAGACTGCTGCGCCGGACCAGCACGTTGGCGGGGTGCAGGCCCAGCGCGCCGACCTCGGCCACGGCCGCGTCGCCGTCGGGGACGTAGAGCAGGATCCGGTCGGGCAGCACCTCGACCCGCTCCCCCAGGCCGTCGAGCTTGCCGGCGAACGCCTCCTGCGACTCGGCGGCAAACCGCAGCTCCACCACCTCCCGGGTGGAGTGCCGCTCGATCAGCGCGCGGGGCGAGCCCTCGGCGACGATCCGGCCGCCGTCCATCACGACCAGGCGGTCGCAGAGCTGCTCCGCCTCGTCCATGTAGTGCGTGGTGAGCACCAGCGTGACGCCCTGCTGCTTGAGCCGGAACAGCCGCTCCCACACCAGGTGCCGGGCCTGCGGGTCGAGGCCGGTCGTCGGCTCGTCCAGCAGCACGATCTCGGGCTCGTTGACCAGCGCGCGGGCGATGGTCAACCGCCGCTTCATGCCCCCGGAGAGCGGCTCGACCTTGCTGTCGGCCCGCTCGGTGAGCTGGACGAAGTCGAGCAGCTCGGCGGAGCGGGCCCGGGCCACCCGGCGGGGGATGCCGAAGTAGCGCGCGTAGGTCGTGAGATTTTCCCGGACGGTCAGCTCCGGGTCGAGGTTGTCGAGCTGGGGGCAGACGCCGAGCCGAGCCCGGATGGCCGGCCCGTCGCGGACGGGATCCATGTCGAGGATGCGCAGCTCACCGCCGCTGGGCGGGGAGATGCACCCGATCATCCGCATGGTGGAGGACTTGCCGGCGCCGTTGGGCCCGAGGAAGCCGAACGCCTCACCGGCGCGCACCTCGACGTCGATGCCGTCGACGGCGGTGAAGTCGCCGAACCGCTTCACCAGCCCCCGCGCCCGGATGAGTGGCTGAGGCGTGGTCACCGCCCGACCCTAACCGCCCGGTCCGACACGTCCCACCGGTTTGTCGGGCGGGACGCCCGACCCCGCCACCGGGACGCGCCGCGGGCCGACCGGGCCGGGTCCCGCCGCCCCTCGGGCCGACCGGGGGCGACGGCCCGACAGGGGCGGTGGCCAGGTAGGGGACCCCTCGGCGGCCGGATCGGCCGAGCGGGCGCACGGAGAGCGACGACACTACTCTCCGTCGCGGCGCCGCCGGGGCGGGCGTGCCCGCGTCGGCCGCTGGGCAGGGCAGACGATCCGGAGGGCGTTGTCGGGACCATAGTGGACAAGACGGATTCAATCGCCGCCGGACATTCCGTATTGTCGCCAGTTCCGGGTTACATTCCGATCAAAAGGCGACCACAACCGCAGTATCTCTGCGTAATTGTTCACCCGTCGCCATTACCGGCTGCAATCATGGCCGGCAATATTCCCTAAGGTATGCAATTCGCGTATCGTGCCCCCTCGTGTCACCAGTACGTTCTTCCGGCGACCCCGCCCCACAGCCACCTTCCGTGGGCCCGGGATCCACCGTGGACGAAGACCCGATGCCGCTGCCGCCGGAACCGCCCGACAAGAAGGATTCCGCCGGCGCCGATCCGCGCGACCTCGCCGCCCAGTTCGAGGACGAGAAGCCGGGACGGGTCCTCTCCGGGCCGGTCGGCGTCCTGATCACCGGCACCACGCTCGCGATCGCGCTGCTCGCCCTCTGGCAGGTGTTCAGCCCGCTGTCGCAGGGCAGCAAGTTCTACCTCGTCATCTTCCTGGCCGGCGTCCTGCCGGTCGTCTTCCTGGCGTTCCCGGCGGACCTGCGGCTGCCCGAGCGGCTGCGGCGCGGGGCCCGACGAGCGGGCGGGGAGAGCCGGCCCGACACCGGCGACCGCGACGAGGGCGGGGGCCCGACCGTGGTCGACTGGGTGCTGGCCGCCGCGGCGCTGGTGAGCTGCCTCTACCCGGTGCTGCCGGTCCCCCTCGGCGACGGCGGCGGCGGGTACGACGCCTTCCTCGACCGGCAGGGCCTGCTGGTCGGGGTCGACGTGGCCATGGGCACCGTGTTGCTGCTCCTGCTGCTGGAGGCGTGCCGGCGCACCACCGGGTGGATCCTGCCGGCCGTCTGCCTGGTCTTCCTCGGCTACGGCTACTACGGCGGGCTGCTGCCCCAGTCCTGGCCGGTGGCCCACGCCGGCCTCGACTTCGGGCAGCTCGTCGACGCCTTCTACAACTCCGACAGCGGCTTCTACGGCACCCCGCTCGACGTCGCGGCGACGTACATCGTGCTGTTCACCATCTACGGCGCGGTGCTGGACCTCTCCGGAGCCGGGCGGTTCTTCGTGGAGCTCTCCGCCGCCGCCTTCCGGCGCTCCCGGACGGCGGCCGGCCGCACGGCCGTCGCCTCGGGCTTCCTGCTCGGCACCGTCTCCGGCTCGGGCGCGGCGACGACGGTCAGCATCGGCGCGGTCACCTGGCCCGTCCTGCGCCGGGCCGGCTACCCGCCGGAGCGCGCGGGCGGCATGCTCGCCGCGGCCGGCGTCGGGGCGATCCTGTCCCCGCCCACCCTCGGCGCCGCGGCCTTCATCATCGCCGAGTACCTGGGCGTGTCGTACCTCCAGGTGCTCGGCTGGGCCACCGTCCCGACGGTGCTGTACTACCTCGGCATCCTGCTCGCGGTCGAGATCGACGCCCGGCGCTCGGGGGTGCGCCCGGTGGTGCTCGACACCGCCTCCCCGTGGCGGCTGCTGGGCCGGTTCGGCTACCACTTCCTGTCGCTGCTCGCGATCGTCGTGCTGCTGGCCGTGGGCTTCTCCGCGACCCGGGCCGTCGTGGTGTCCACCGTCCTGGCCGCGGTGCTGTCCTTCCTGGACCGGCGGCACCGGCTCACCCCGGCCCGGCTGCTGGCCGCGCTGAGCGCCGGCGTACGCGGGGTGCTCGCGGTGAGCGCGGTCTGCGCCGCGGCGGGCATCATCACCGCCACCACCACCAAGACCGGCCTCGGTCCGCAGGCCGCGGCGCTGCTGGTCAGCGGGGCCAAGGCCGTCAGCTCGGATCCGGCCGTGGTGCTGGCGCTCACCGCGCTGCTCGCCGCCGTCGCCCTCACCCTGCTCGGGCTGGCCGTGCCGGTCACCGCGTCCTTCGTGATCGGCTGGGTGATCATCGGTCCGGCCCTGCTGGACCTGGGCGTCACGGCGCCGGCCGCGGCGATGTTCGTCTTCTACTTCGCGGTCCTGTCCGAGGCATCCCCGCCCACCGCGCTCGCCGCCGTGGCCGCCGCCGCCGTGACCGGCGGCCGGCTGGTGCCGACCATGTGGCAGACCCTGCGGTACGCCCTGCCGGCCTACCTCATCCCGCTCGCCTTCGTGGTCACGCCGACGGGCCTCGGGCTGCTCGGCATCGGGGGCGCGCAGCGGATCGCCGTGGCGGGGGTGGTGGCCGCCCTCAGCGTCGCCGTGCTGGCGGTGGCGGCGGGCGGCTGGCTGCCCGGCGTCGGCCCGGCCGGCACGCCGGAGCGGATCCTCGGCGCGCTCGCCGGGCTGACGCTGCTCTGGCTCGAACCCGTACCCGTCGCCGTCGGCGCCGCCCTGGCTGCCGTCATGGTGGCGGGTGTGCTCGTCAGACGCGGCACCGCCGGCCCGACCGGCGTGCCGTCAGCAGGCGCAACGGTCATCCATGGGGAGGAGAAACAGTGAGACGGATCAACGTGCGGATCGCCGCGGGGGTGGGCACGCTGGCGCTCGTCGCGGCGGGCGCCGCCGGTTGCGGGGGGCGTCAGGGCGGCGCCACCAAGGACGACGCCGCCAGCGAGATCACCTGCAAGGTCACCGAGAGCACCCGCGTCGGCATCGCCACCGGCAACGCCACCGGCGTCTACTACGTGGTCGGCAACGCCCTCGCCGGCCAGCTCTCCGGGGCGACCGACGGCAAGCTGAGCGGCACCGCCGCCGAGACCGGCGCGTCGGTGCAGAACATCGAACAGCTCGTCGGCGGCCAGTACGACGTCGCCTTCTCGCTGTTCGACACGGCGGTCAACGCGGTGCAGGGCAAGGGCAGCTTCACCGCCCCGCAGCCGGTCGAGGCGCTCGCCCGCATCTACGACAACTACACGCAGGTCGTCGTCCGGGCCGACGCGGGGATCAACTCGGTCGCCGACATGAAGGGCAAGAAGATCTCGACGGGCTCCCCCAAGTCCGGCACCGAGGTCATCGCCAACCGGCTGCTGGAGGCCGCCGGCCTCGACCCGGCCAAGGACATCCAGGCGCAGCGGCTCGACCTGACCAAGACCGTCGAGGGCGTCAAGGACGGCAGCATCGACGGCTTCTTCTGGTCGGGCGGGGTGCCCACGGGCGGCGTGACCGACCTGTTCACCACGGCCGGCGACAAGGTGAAGTTCCTCGACATCACCCCGCTGCTGCCCAAGATGGCCGAGCTCAACCCGGCGTACCAGGCGGGGACCATCAAGGCGGACGTGTACAAGACGTCGGCCGACACCCCGACCATCGTGGTGCCGAACGTGCTGCTGGTGCGCAAGGACCTCAACGCGAACGTGGCCTGCGCGATCGCCCGGACGGTGTTCGACAGGAAGGACGCGCTGGCCCAGGCCAACCCGGCGGCCAAGGGCATCAGCCTCGACACCGCCCGCAAGACCGACCCCGTGCCGCTGCACCGCGGCGCGGCCAAGGCGTTGCAGGACCTCGGCGCGAGCTGACCCGTCGGTGCCGGGCCCGGGGCGTACCGCCCGGGGCCCGGCACCCTCCCGACCCACCCCGGAGAGCCCGCGTGTCGCTTCCCGACCCCGCCCGCGTGCGCCGGCACCACCGGCCCACCGACCACACCGACCGGCTGTGGTCGGTACGCACCCAGCTGCTCGCGCCGATCCTGGTGGCCACGGTCGGTCTGGTGGTGCTGGGGGCCACCCAGACCGCCACCGCGCTGGACGCCTCCGCCGACGCGGACCGCGCCCGGGTGCTCGCCGGCACCGCGACGGCCACCGTGCGCCTGGTGCACGAGCTGGAGCGGGAACTCGGCGAGACGGCGGCCCTGCGCCAGCGGGGCGGCTCGACCGGCCGTCCCCTCGTCGAGGCGCAGCGGCGGCGGGTCGACACCTCCGTGGAGCGTTACCGCGGTGCCAGCCGGGACGCCCGCCGGGCCGCCCCGGACCTCGGCCAGGTGCTCGACGGCGCCGACGCGCAGCTCGGCCAGCTCGTCCCGGCCCGCCAGGCCGCGCTCAACGCCACCACCGCCGACCCGACCTACCTGGCGCTGGTCGAGTCGCTGCTCGCCGTCGCCGACGCGCTGCCGGCCCAGGTCCGCGACCGGGACCTGGCCAACGGGGCCCGGGAGGTGGCGGCGGTGGCCGCCCAGGAACACCTCGCCGCCCTGGAACGCGACCTGCTCCGCACCGTCTTCGTGCGGGGCGCGCTGGCGGACGGGGAACTGGTCCGCCTCGGCCAGTTGCGCGGCGCGCAGGAGCAGCGCCAGGCCGAGTTCTCCCGGATCGCCGGCGGGCGGTCGGCGGCCGCGTACGCCCGGCTGGTGACCGGCACCGACGTCTCCACGGCGCGGCGGATGCGGGACAGCGCGCTCAACGCGGAGACCGAACCGGGCGGGCTGCGGACCGACGGCGACGCCTGGTACGTGGCCCAGAGCGGCGCCATCCGCCGGTACAACCTGCTCGGCCGGGAGCTGTCCGAGGAACTCGACCGCCAGGCCGCCGGCCTGGCCCGGGACGCGCGGCGGCGGGCCCTGGTCACCGGCGGCGCGACCACCGCCGTCGCGCTGGCGTCGCTGACCGCCGCCGCGCTGCTCGCCGTGCGCACCAGCCGCCGGCTGCGCCGGCTGCGGGTCGCGGCGCTCACCATGGCCCACCGCGAGCTGCCGGAGCGGATCACCGCGATCGCGGCCGGTGACGGTACGCAGACCGAGGGCGCGGCCACCCGGCTCACGGCCGGCATCCGGCAGGGCCGGGACGAGGTCGCCCAGGTCGCCCAGGCGTTCGACACGGTGAACCGGGCCGCGCTGCGGCTGGCCGGCGAGCAGGCCGAGCTGCGGATGGACGTGACCCGGATGGTCGAGGCGCTGGCCCGGCGGATCCGCACCCTGATCACCCGGCAGCTGCGCCTGCTCGACGAGTTCGAACGCGAGGAGACCGATCCCGACGCCCTGGCCCGGCTCTTCGCGCTGGACCACCTCGCCGCACGGATGCGGCGCAACGGGGAGAACCTGCTGGTCCTCGCCGGCGGCGAGCCCGGCCGCGCGCACGAGGGCGCCCACCTGCTGGCCGACGTGATCCGGGCGGCGGCCTCGGAGATCGAGGAGTACCCCCGGGTGGAGGTCGACGTGCCCACCGTCGCGGTGCACGGAAACGCCGTCGGCAACCTGGTCCACCTCCTCGCCGAGCTGCTGGAGAACGCCACCGTCTACTCGCCGCCGGACGCGCCGGTGCACGTCGACGGCCGGCGCACCATCGACGGGCTCACGCTGCGCGTGCACGACCGGGGCATCGGGATCAGCGACAGCCGGCTCGCCGCGATCAACGAGCGGCTGCGCGTCCCCGCGATGCTCTCCAGCGCCGCCGCCGGCAGCATGGGCCTGCACGTGGTGTCCCACCTGGCGGCCCGGCACGGCGTGCGGGTGCACCTGTACGCCACCGGCGCGGGCACCGTCGCGCAGGTGGACATCCCCGAGTCGGCGCTGACCCGGGTCGAGTCGGTCGCCCCGCGGCCCGCCCCGGAACGGCGTACGCCGGAGCCCACCGCCGCGGCCCCCTGGTTCCGGCCACCGTCCACCCGGGCCGTCCCGCCCGTGTCGACCGGCGCCCGCCCGGGCGAGTCGGGTGACCCGGCCGCCCTGCCCGACATGGCCGGCATCCACCGCGCGCCGACGGTCGCGCTCCCGGTGCTCCGGGCGCGGCCGGCCGGCCCCGCCACCGCGCCGCCCCCGCCGTCCTCCGTTCCCGCGCCGCCCCCGCCGGGCCCGGCGCCGGCCTCCACCACCGGGGTCGGGCTGCCCCGCCGCACCCGGGGCGGCCAACTCCCGGCCGCGCTGCACGACGCCCCCGCGCCGCCGCCGAAGGACGACCTGCTCGACCCCGAGCTGGTGCGCTCCCGGCTGTCCGCGCTCGCCGAGGGCGTCGCCGCCGCGACGCGACGTACCCAGCAGACGACACCCCCCAGGAGAACCCCATGACCCCATCCGCGAGCGCCAGCCTCGACTGGCTGCTGGCCAACTTCGCCGAGCAGGTGCCGGACGTGTCGCATGCCCTCGCCGTCTCCGGCGACGGGCTGCGGCTGGCGGCCTCCCCCGACCTCGCGCCGGACCAGGTGGACCAGCTCGCCGCCGTGATCAGCGGCCTGGCCAGCCTGACCGTCGGCGCCGCGCGGCTGATGTCCGCCGGCCGGGTACGCCAGCAGATCGTCGACATGGACGGCGGGGTGATGCTGGTGATGGCGGTGGGCGAGCGCGCGCTCGTCGGGGTGCTGGCCGCGCCCGGCTGTGACCTGGGCCAGATCGGCTACGAGACCGCCATGCTGGTCCAGCGGGTGGCGGAGGCGCTGGAGCCGGCGGTCCGGGCGTGACCGGACGGCCCCGACGGCTGCTGGCGGCCCTGCTGGCGGCCCTGCTCGCCGCCGGCTGCGGCACGTCCGAGGCCGGGCCGCAGCCCTGGCACGGCGGTCGCATCTTCCTCGCCACCGGCAACACCACCGGCGTCTACTACCAGCTCGGCGGCGGCTACGCGGACGTGATCAGCCGCCACCTGCCCGGCTACGAGGCCCGGGCCGAGCCGACCGGGGCGTCGGTGGAGAACATCAACCGGCTGGCCAGCGGCGACATGGAGATCGCGTTCAGCCTCGCCGACACGGCCGCGGACGCGGTGCAGGGGCGCGGGGCCTTCGAGGGCCAGCCCCAGCCCGTCCGGGCGCTGGCCCGGGTCTACAGCAACTACACCCACGTGATCGTCCGGGCCGACGCGAAGATCACCGCCCTGTCGGGGCTGCGCGGCAAGCGGGTCTCCACCGGCTCCCCGAAGTCCGGCACCGACATCATCGCCGGGCGCCTGCTGACGGCCGCCGGCCTCGACCCGGACCGCGACGTCCGCCGGGCCACGCTGTCCCTGCCGGAGACGGTCAAGCGGATGCGGGCCGGCACGCTCGACGCGATGTTCTTCTCCGGCGGCCTGCCCACGCCGGGCATCGCCGACCTGCTCTCCAGCGCCCCGGGGAGGTTCGCGCTGCTGCCGATCGCCGACCTCATCGAGCCGCTCGGCGCCCGGCACGGCTCGGTCTACACGACCGCCGAGCTGCCGAAGGAGGTCTACGGCACGACGAGCGCCACGCCGACCGTCACGGTGGCGAACGTGATCCTGGTCGGCGCCGACATGCCCGACCAGTTGGCGTACGACCTGACCCGGCTGCTCTTCACCTACCAGGCCGACCTGGTCGGCGTGCACCCGGAGGGCGGCAACTTCACCCAGCAGAGCGCCGCCGGCACCGACCCGATCCCGTTGCACCCGGGGGCCGCCCGCTTCTACCGGGGCGGGTGACCGACGTCGGTCAGGCGTCCGCCGGGGTGGTGGCGGCGCGGGCGGCGGCGACGAGGCGGTCGGTCTCGGCGAGCACGTCGGGGTCGTCCGCCGGGGTGCCGGGATCGAGGCGGACCGTCCAGGTGAGGCCGTCCACGCCCGGCGCCCGCCGCGCGGCGACCCGGCCGGCACCGCCGGGCACCGGGTGGTGCCGGGTGTACGCCACCGAGCGGGTGACCCGCTCCCGCACCTGGTGGGGCAGGTCGCCGGGGTCGAGCAGCAGGTAGGTCTCGGCCGGGCAGTCCGCCACCACCAGGTAGCCGTCGCGCTCGGCGACCCGCTCGGCCGGCGTGACGGTGAGCTCCCGGCCGGACCAGACCGCCTTGAGGATGTCGTGCCAGCCCAGCCGGTGCGCCCGGCCGGGCAGCCAGAGCCCGAGGTTGCTGGCCACCACCACGCCGTCGCCCTCGCCGTTGCCGGCCGCGGCCCAGGCGAGCACCCGCTCGTCGGGGGCCAGCGGCGGCCGGGCGGCCGTCGGCAGCTTCGGCCTGCGGCGGAACAGTCCCATCTACAGCCCTCCCGCGGCCTGCTCGCGCAATGCCCGGGCGTGCTGCTCCAGCGAGAGCAGCTCGCCGAAGGCGGCGAAGTACTCGTCCTTGTTGTTGACCGGGTTGATCCGCTGGATCCGGGACTTCAGGTCCCTGATCCGGCCGGTCACCGAGCCCCACTGCAACCGGGCGATCGTGACCGACACGTAGCGCGGGTCGGGGTCGCCGTCGATGCGCAGCGGCTCCACGGCCAGCTCGCCGACGAGCGCCCGGGCCGCGAGGTCCTCGCAGGCGTCGCGGACGGACTCGATCCAGACCGCGCCGCCGGTCGCCGTGGCGGCCCCGCCGACGGCCGCGACGGCCGCCCGCACCGCCACGTGCACGGGGTGGCGGTACTCCGACGCCTCGACCGCGTCGAACATCGGCCCGGCCAGCACCGGCTCCTGGAGCGCGAGCTTCAGCGCCTCCCGCTCGACCATCGACTGCGGGTTGTCGACGACCGGCTCGGCCGGGGCGGGGCGGGCCGGCGGCGGGGTGTCCCGACCGGGCGGGGCGGAAGCGGCGGCCAGCACGGCCCGCTGCACCGGCTCGATCTCCATGCCGAGGTCGCCGGCGAGCTTGCGGACGTACTCCGGGCGCTTCTCCCGGTCCTTGATCTTGGCCACCAGCGGCGCGGCCCGGCGCATCGCCTCCACCCGGCCGTCGACGGTGTCGAGGTCGTACCGGCTGATGACGTGCCGCAGCGCGAAGTCGACCAGCGGCTCGCGGCGGGCGACCAGGTCGCGGACCGCCATGTCGCCCTTGGCCAGGCGCAGGTCGCACGGGTCCATGTTGTCGGGGCTGACCGCGATGAAGGTGCGCCCGACGAAACGCTGGTCGTCCTCGAAGGCCCGCAGCGCGGCCTTCTGGCCGGCGGCGTCCCCGTCGAAGGTGAAGATGATCTCGCCGGCTCGTTCGTCGCTGTCGAAGAGCACCCGGCGCAGCACGCCGATGTGGTCCGCGCCGAACGCCGTGCCGCAGGTCGCCACCGCTGTCGGGACGTCCGCCAGGTGGCAGGCCATCACGTCGGTGTAGCCCTCGACCACGACCACCTTGCCCTGCTTGGCGATCTCCCGCTTGGCCTGGTCGATGCCGTAGAGGACGTGCGACTTCTTGTAGATCGGCGTCTCGGGGGTGTTCAGGTATTTCGGGCCGTCGTCGTCCTCGAAGAGCTTGCGGGCGCCGAAGCCGATGACGTCGCCGGTGATGTCGCGGATCGGCCACATCAGCCGCCGCCGGAACCGGTCGATCAGCGTGCCGGAGCGCGACGGCCGGGACAGCCCGCCGGTGACCAGCTCGTCGTGGGTGAAGCCCTGCTGGCGCAGGTGCTTGGTGAGCAGGTCCCAGGCGTCCGGGGCGAACCCGCAGCCGTAACGCTCGGCGGCGGCCCGGTCGAAGCCGCGGCGGGCCAGGAACTCCCGGGCCGGACGCGCGCCGGCCGTGGTGAGCTGGGCGCGGTAGAACTCCACGGCGGCGGCGTGCGCGGCGACGAGGCGCTGCCGCTGCCCCTGCTGCGGGCGGGGCCGCGGCGCGGCGGAGTCGCCCTCGACGTAGCGCAGCTGGATCCCCGCCCGGGCGGCGAGCCGCTCCACCGACTCGACGAAGCTGAGGTGCTCGGCGTCCATCAGGAACTTGATCGCGTCGCCGCCGGCGCCGCAGCCGAAGCAGTACCAGACGTTGCGGGCGGGCGAGACGTTGAACGAGGGGCTCTTCTCGTCGTGGAACGGGCACAGCCCCTTGAGGTTGCCGCCGCCGGCCGACTTCAGGGTCACCGTCTCCGAGATGACGTCGGCGATGGAGCTGCGCTCCCGGACCAGCGCGATGTCCTCGTCCCGGATCCGCCCAGCCATGTCCGCCACCCCCTCGCCGTACATCCTGCCCTGCCCGGCCGGCGTCGCGCCGCCGGGGGACGCCGGTTGTGGCGACCACCGCCGCCACCTCGGCGGTTCCGCCGGCGCGACCGGGTCACCCCCGGCGGGCCGCGCCGGTCACCGCGGCCGGCGCCGCAGGTAGCGCCGTACCGGCGGCGGGTCCTCCTCCTCGTACGACCGGGCGGCGCGGATCGCCGCGGCCAGGCCGTAGCGGCGGGCCCGGGGCGGCGGGTTGACCGCCGGGTCCAGGGCCATGTCCCGGACCAGCGCGACGGCCAGGCCGAGCATGACCACCACGAACGGCAACGCGACCAGGATGGTCGCCTGTTGCAGCGCGTCCAGCCCGCCGACCAGCAGCAGCACCGCGGCCACCGCGCCGATCAGCACGCCCCAGACCACCACCAGCGCGCGGTGCGGGCGCAGCGCGCCCCGGGAGGTCAGCGAGCCGAGCACCAGCGCGGCGGAGTCGGCGCCGGTGACGAAGAAGAGCGCGACCAGCACCATCGCCAGCAGGGTGGTCAGGCCCGCCAGGGGCAGGGCCTCGAGCAGGCCGAAGAGCGCCCGCTCGGTGCCCGCGCCGACGTCGGCGACCAGGTCCCGGGTGCCGGTGGCCTGCACCCGCAGGGCGCTGCCGCCCATCACCGCGAACCAGACCACGCTGGCCCCGCTGGGCACCAGCAGCACGCCGGCGACGAACTGCCGGACGGTGCGGCCCCGGGAGATCCGGGCGATGAAGATGCCGACGAACGGGGCCCAGGAGATCCACCACGCCCAGTAGAAGATCGTCCAGGAGCCCAGCCAGGCCGGGTCGGAGAACGCGCCGGTACGGGTGGACATGGTGATCAGGTGGCTGAGGTAGTCGCCGACCGACGCGGGCAGCACCTCCAGCACGTAGATGGTCGGGCCGGCCACGAACACGAAGACCATCAGCGCGACGGCGAGCACCACGTTGGTGGTGGACAGCCACTTGATGCCCTTGTGCAGGCCGGAGAAGGCGGAGACCACGAAGGCCAGGGTGAGGGCGGCGATCACCACCAGCTCGACCGCCGTGCTGTCCGGCACGGGGGTGACCAGATCCAGCCCGGCGGCGACCTGGAGGGCGCCGAGGCCGAGGCTGGTGGCCGAGCCGAAGACGGTGGCGAAGACGGCCAGCAGGTCGATCGCCCGGCCCACCGGGCCGTCCACCCGCGCGCCGAGCAGCGGCTGGAAGGCCGCCGAGATGCGGTTCTCCCGCCCCTTGCGGAACGTCGAGTACGCCAGCGCGAGCGCCACCACCGCGTAGATCGCCCACGGGTGCAGCGTCCAGTGGAAGAGCGTGTACTGCATCGCCACCGACCCGGCCGCCCCGGTGTTCGGCGCGATGCCGCTGGCCGGGGGCGGCGCGGCGTAGTGCTCGATCGGCTCGGCGACGGCGTAGAAGACCAGGCCGATCCCCATGCCGGCGCTGAACATCATCGAGACCCAGGCGAGGGTGCTGAACTCCGGTTCGTCCTCGTCGGCGCCGAGCCGGATCCGGCCGAACTTCGTCGCGGCGATGGCCACCGAGAGCACCAGGAAGGCGTCGGCGGCCACCACGAAGAACCAGCCGAAGGTGCTGATCACCCAGCCCAGGCCGGACTCGCCGAAGCCGGCCAGGGACCCCCGGCCCAGCACGCCCCAGGCCACCACGGCCAGCACGCCGCCGACGCTGAACGCCAGCACCACCGGGTCGACCCGGCCCACGGCCTGCGGCCGGTCCCGCACCTGCTCGCTCATGGTCACCCCCCGCCCATCCTGCTGGGCGCGGGGGCGACACACGGCGATATCGGGCGAACGCCCGCTCCCGGAGCGCCCGGGAGGGCCACTCAGGCGGGGACGGCGGCGGACTCCTCGGCCTCGACCTGGCGGTTCCAGTCGGGCTTGCTGGCGCGCCAGCCCTCGTCGTCCATGCCCCGGCGCCAGTAGCCGGAGATGGAGAGCCGGTCGCGGGGGACGCCACGCTCCACGCGGAGCAGGCGGCGCAACTCCTTCACGAAGGTCGCCTCGCCGTGGACGAAGGCGTGCACCTCGCCGGGCGGGAACTCCAGGTCGCGGACCGCCGCGACGAGGGCCTCCCCGACCGGGCGCCCGCCCCGGTGCAACCAGGTCAGGCGCACCGCGCCCGGGCTGGTCAGCCGCTGCTCCTCGGCCGGGTCGGCAACCTCGACGAACGCGACGGCCGGGGCGCCTGCCGGCAGCCGCTCCAGGGCGGCGGCGATCGCCGGCAGCGCGCTCTCGTCGCCGACCAGCAGGTGCCAGTCGGCGTCCGGGCTCGGGGCGTACGCGCCGCCGGGGCCGACGAAGTGCACCGGGTCGCCGGGGCGCAGCGCGGCCGCCCACGGCCCGGCGAGCCCCTCGTCGCCGTGGTGCACGACGTCGACGGTCAGCTCCCCGGCCAGCGCGTCCCAGGCCCGCACCGTGTACGCCCGCAGCCGGGGCCACTGCTCCCGGGGCAGGTCACGGCGGATCGCGGCGAGGTCCATCGGGCTCGGGTGGTCGACCCCCGGCACCGGGAACACGATCTTGATGTAGTGGTCGGTGAACTCGCCCACCGGCAGGCCGGTCAACTCCTCCCCGCCGAGCACGAGCCGGATCAGGTGGGGGGTGGGCCGCTCGGTGCGCAGTACCCGGGCGGACGTGACCTTCTTCGGGCGCTCCGTCATCCTGGTTAGGCTAACCTAAGTACGTCGGGTCGCCCATTCCCGCCCCTCCGCCGGCCGCACCCCGGGCGCGCCCGGGGCCGGACGCCAGCCGCGCGTGCCAGGCCACGGCCGCCGGATCGGTCAGCGAGGCGACCTGGTCGATCACCACCCGGAGTCGGGCGGCGTCGTCCGGCGCGGCCCGCCAGAGCGGGGCGAAGACCGGGTCCAGCGCGTCCGGCGCCCGGCCGGCCAGGGCGTGCACCAGGTCGGCCAGCACCTCCCGCTGCCGCTGGTAGCGGCCCTCGGCGCCGGGGCGGCGCATCACGTACCGCAGGGCGATGCCCTTGAGCAGGGCGCACCGCGCCCGGATCCGCCGGGGCACGACCAGGTCGGCGGCGTACCGGCGGTGCGGGCCGGGGCCGTACCGCTCCTCGGTGGCCGCCACGACGGTCGAGACGAACCGGCCGGTCAGCACGCTGGTGGTCGCCTTGAGCGCGGCCAGCGCGCGGTGGCTGCCGTCGTAGCCGGCCAGCGGGGCGAGCACGGGGTCGTCGAGCAGTTCCCGCAGCACCTCGTCGAGGTCGGCCGGGGACTCGCCGGAGTAGGTGGCGGCGACGTCGGCGCAGAGCGCGGCCCGCTCGTCCGGGTCGTCCAGCAGCGGGCGCAGCGTCACGTACCCGCCGTGGATGCCGTCCTCGACGTCGTGCACCGAGTACGCGACGTCGTCGGCCCAGTCCATCACCTGCGCCTCCAGGCAACGCCGCGCGGTGTCGCCGCCGGACGCGGGCGGGCCGGGCGGGGCGCCGGCCCGGAGCCAGGCGAAGACGGGCAGGTCGTCGGCGTACGCCCCGAACTTCCGCCGACCCGGACGGCGGGGCCACGGGTACTTGCTGACCGCGTCGAGCGAGGCGCGGGTCAGGTTCAGGCCGGCGGACGTGCCGTCCGGGGCGACCACCTTCGCCTCCAGCCGGGTCAGCACCCGCAGCGTCTGCGCGTTGCCCTCGAAGCCGCCGCACCCGGCGGCCAGCGCGTCCAGCGCGTCCTCGCCGTTGTGCCCGAACGGCGGGTGCCCCAGGTCGTGGGCGAGCCCGGCGGTGTCCACCACGTCCGGGTCGCAACCCAGCCGGGCGCCCATCTCCCGGGCGATCTGCGCGACCTCCAGCGAGTGGGTCAGCCGGGTCCGCAGGAAGTCGTCGGTGCCGGCCGTGTGCACCTGGGTCTTCGCGGCGAGCCGCCGGAACGCCGCCGAGTGCAGCACCCGGGCCCGGTCCCGCTCGTACGCCGACCGCCCGTACCCGGTGTCCTTCGGCGGCTCGACGACCCAGCGGGCCGTGTCCGGGTCGTCCGGCCCGGGACGCTCAGTCCGCACGCTGCCGCAGTACGCAGAACTCGTTGCCCTCCGGGTCGGCGAGCACGGTCCACCCGACGTCGCCCTGCCCGACGTCGACGTGCCGGGCGCCCATGTCGACAAGCCGCTCGACCTCGGCCTCCTGGTCGTCGGGGCGCAGGTCGAGGTGCAGCCGGTTCTTGGTCTCCTTCTCGTCGGCGGCCGGCACGAAGACGATGCCGGGCAGCCGGTCGGCGGACCGGCGGATCTCCACCTCGTCCGGCTTCTCGGCGACCACCTGGTAGCCGAGTGCCTCGGCCCACCAGCGGGCGAGCCGGGCCGGGTCCCGGGCGTCGACGGTCAGGCTCTCCCAGGCGCTGCTCATGCCGATCAGGTTACGCCCGGACGGCCCGAACGGCTCACCGCTGGCGCGCGGGGAACGGGCCCGCAACCTCCGTTCAGACGAGAGTTGTCGGCCGATCGCCGACCGTTACGGGACCCCCGTCCGGCATGGCCGGCGGTAGCGTGCCCGGAGCGGAACGTGACCAGACTGAGGGCCCGACGGTGGGAGTGACACCCGTGGACGCGGACACGATGATGGGAACGGAGTTGCAGGGGTTGCGCCGACGCCGCCCCGAGGTGGCGGGCACGGTGCTGGCCGGCACCGACGGCCTGCTGATCTCCAGCGACCTGCCGGCGACCGACGCCACACACCTGGCGGCGCTCGCGGCGGCGAGTTTCGGCCTCGGCCACCGGGTGGCCGACACCGTGCGGCACGGGGAGTTCCGGGAGTCGGTGCTCCGCACCGCGTCCGGCGCGGTGGTCACCTACCCGGCCGGGCGCAACGCCCTGCTGACGCTGGTCGCCGACGGCGCCGCCGACCTGGAGGCGCTGCACGCCGACGCCCGGGCGGTGGCCCGGCGCACCGGCTCGGTGCTGGACACCCGCCGGCCGGTCGGGGTGACGCCGATGCCGGAGGCGCACGCCCCGCTCGCGGCCCGCACCTCCAGGGGCGCCCTGCCCCGGCGCGTCACCCACCACACCTGGCGCCGCCCGCCGATCTGAGCCCTGCGGGAGTCGACCGACGATGCGGTCGCGCCCGCACGGCAGCGGCGGCGGATCCGCTCCCCCGGTTCCGCCGCCGGTCTGCCGAACGTCCCGCGTCAGCGGCTGTCGGAGCCGTCCGTCTCCACCGCGGCGCGGCCGGCCTCCAGCCGGGCGACGGGCACCCGGAAGGGCGAGCAGGACACGTAGTCCAGGCCCACCTCGTGGAAGAAGTGCACCGAGTCCGGGTCGCCGCCGTGCTCGCCGCAGACGCCGAGCTTCAGCTCCGGCCGGGCCGCCCGGCCCTCCTCCGCGGCGATCCGGACCAGCCGGCCCACGCCGTCCCGGTCGATCGACTCGAACGGCGAGATGCCGAAGATGCCCAGCTCCAGGTAGCGCCAGAAGAAGGCGCCCTCCACGTCGTCCCGGGAGAAGCCCCAGCCCATCTGGGTCAGGTCGTTGGTGCCGAAGGAGAAGAACTGCGCCGCCTCGGCGATCTGGCCGGCGGTCAGTGCCGCCCGGGGCACCTCGATCATCGTGCCGATCAGCACCTCGACCGGCTGCTCCCGGGTCACCTCGGCGATGATCCGCTCGGCCTCGGCGCGGACCGTCTCCAGCTCCTGCACCGCCCCGACCAGCGGCACCATGATCTCCGGGCGCGGCGTCACGCCGCTCTTCGCGCACTCGACCGCGGCCTCCACGATCGCCCGGACCTGCATCGCGAACAGGCCGGGGATGACCAGGCCGAGGCGTACGCCGCGCAGGCCCAGCATCGGGTTCTGCTCGTGCATGCGGCGGACGGCGGCGAGCAGCGCCTCCTCCTGGGCCACGTCCTCGCCGCGCTCCTGGGCGACCGCCACGTTGACCGCGAGCTGCTCCAGCGGGGGCAGGAACTCGTGCAGCGGCGGGTCGATCAGCCGGACGGTGACCGGCAGCCCGTCCATCTCCCGGAAGATCTCCACGAAGTCGGCCCGCTGCAACGGCAGCAGCGCGCCCAGCGCGGCTTCCCGCTCCTTCTCGTCGCGGGCCAGGATCAGTCGCTCGACCAGCTCGCGCCGGTCGCCAAGGAACATGTGCTCCGTGCGGCAGAGCCCGATGCCCTGCGCACCGAAGCGCCGGGCCCGGGCGGCGTCCGCGGCGGTGTCGGCGTTCGTCCGGACGGCCAGCCGGCGCGCGGCGTCGGCGTGCGACATGATCCGGTGTACGGCCTTGACCAGCGCGTCGTCGGTCTGTTCCGGGTCGAGCTCACCCTCGAAGTACTGCACCACCTCGGAGGGCATGACCGGCACCTCGCCGAGGTAGACCTTGCCGGTGGTGCCGTCGATGCTGACGACGTCGCCCTCGGTGACGGTCTGCCCGGCGACCGTGAACTTCCGCTGCGGGATGTTGATGTCCAGCTCGTCGGCGCCGGAGACACAGGTCTTGCCCATGCCCCGGGCCACCACGGCGGCGTGGCTGGTCTTGCCGCCCCGCGAGGTGAGGATGCCCTTGGCGGCGATCATGCCGTTCAGGTCGTCCGGGTTGGTCTCCCGGCGGACCAGGATCACGTCCTCTCCCTCGGCGGCCAGCTCGACCGCGCGGGCGGAGGTGAAGACGACCTTGCCCACCGCCGCGCCCGGGGAGGCGCCGATGCCCTTGGCGACGGGCTGGAACTCGTGGTCGAGCTGGAAGCGCGGGAACATCAGCTGGGCGAGCTGCGCGCCGTTGACCCGGTGCAGCGCCTCGTCGAGGTCGATCAGGCCCTCGTCGACGAGCTGGCCGGCGATGACGAACGCCGCCGCGGCGGTGCGCTTGCCGACCCGGGTCTGGAGCATCCAGAGCTTGCCGCGCTCGATGGTGAACTCGATGTCGCAGAGGTCCTTGTAGTGCCCCTCCAGTCGGGCCATGTAACTGAGCAGCTCGTCGTACGACGTCTTGTCGAGCTTCTCCAGCTCCTGCAACGGCACGGTGTTGCGGATGCCGGCGACCACGTCCTCGCCCTGGGCGTTGGCCAGGTAGTCGCCGTAGATGCCCTGGGCGCCGCTGGCGGGGTCGCGGGTGAACGCGACGCCGGTGCCGGAGTCCGAGCCGAGGTTGCCGAAGACCATCGCCACCACGTTGACCGCGGTGCCGAGGTCGGCGGGGATCCGCTCCTGCCGGCGGTACACCACCGCCCGCTCGGCGTTCCACGACTCGAAGACCGCGCGGATGGCCAGGTCGAGCTGCTCGCGCGGCTCCTGCGGGAACTCCCGGCCGGTGTGCTTGAGGAAGATCCTCTTGTACGCGTCGACCAGCCCGCGCAGGTCGTCCGCGTCGAGGTCGAGGTCGTTCCGGGTGCCCTTGGCACGCTTGGCGTCGTCCAGCGCGTGCTCGAACTCCTCGCCCGGCACCTCGCAGACGGTCTTGCCGAACATCTGGATCAGTCGGCGGTACGAGTCCCAGGCGAACCGGTCCGCGCCGCCGGCGGCGGCCTGGTCGCCCGAGCCGCCGGCCTGCCGCGCGAGTCCCTGGACGCTGCGGTCGTTGAGGCCGACGTTGAGGACGGTCTCCATCATGCCCGGCATGGAGAACTTGGCCCCGGAGCGGACGGAGACGAGCAGCGGGTCCTGCGGGTCGCCGAGGCGCTTGCCCATCGCCTGCTCCAGCGACGCCAGGTGCGCGGCGATCTGGTCGGCCAGCCCGTCGGGCTCCTCACCGGTGGCGAGGTACGCCTTGCAGGCCTCGGTGGTGATCGTGAAGCCCGGCGGGACCGGCAGGCCGAGGTTGGTCATCTCGGCCAGGTTGGCCCCCTTGCCACCGAGCAGGTCCTTCAGGTCCTTGTTGCCCTCGGCGAAGTCGTAGACGTACTTGTGTTCCACCGTCTCTTGCGCTGCCACCAGAGCCTCCCACGCGCGCCGGTCCGACACTTAACGAAGGTTCAGTTGCTCCATACCCCGGGGCGGACCACCGGTAATCCCGATGCCATGCCGGCTGGTGGGCGAAGGCTAAGCGAACATCGAGCGGCCCGGGGCCGTTCGGTGACAATAGGCACAGCCATCACGACTATCCGCGTTCGTACCGGTTTTTGGGAACGCTTCCACGCGCACGATCACGCAACTCCGGCCTCCCCCTCGTACTCTTGACGGCACGCATTTCGGTGAACCTCACCTTTGCCATAACAGCCGCGAATACACCCCCGGGGAGCCATCGCCGTGCCATCCGTTCCCACCGCCTCGGAGCCGCTCGACCCGTCCGCCACCGGGCCGGACGACCGGGCGCCCGGGCACCTCGACCTGCCGGCCCACGCGCCCGCCGCCGCCGAGCTGGCCCGCGCGGCGGCCCGGACCGCCGGCGACCTGCTCGCCCCGCCCACCCCGGTCCGGCTGGGCGACGTGGTGCCCGCCCCCGAGCTGGTCGCGCCCGACCCGGCCGCCGACTTCGTCCTCACCGCCGAATCGGCCGTCCGGGTGAGCGCCGACGACGCCGTCCGGGCCGTCGGCGAGCAGCTCGCCGCCCTGCTCCGGCCGGCCACCGGCTACCCGCTGCCGGTCGCCGACGCCGCCCGGCCGGAGCCGGCCGGCGGCATCGCGCTGGCGCTGGTCGACGCCGCCGACCTCGGCGCGGAGGGCTACCGGCTCGACGTGACACCCGAGGGGGTACGCATCGAGGCCGCCACCCCGGCCGGGCTCTTCTTCGGCACGCAGACGCTGCGGCAGCTCCTGCCGGCGGCGATCGAGAGCCCCACGCCGGTCGCCGAGCGCTGGGCGCTGCCGGGCGGCTCGATCACCGACCGCCCCCGGTTCGCCTACCGGGGGGCGATGCTCGACGTGGCCCGGCACTTCTTCGGTGTGCCGGACGTGCTCCGGGTGATCGACCACCTGGCCCGCTACAAGCTCAACCACCTGCACCTGCACCTCACCGACGACCAGGGCTGGCGGATCGCGGTCGACTCGTGGCCCCGACTGGCCACGGTCGGCGGGGCGTTCGAGGTGGGCGACGGCCCCGGCGGGCACTACACGCGCGACGACTACCGCCGGATCGTGGCCTACGCGGCGCAGCGGCACATCACCGTGGTGCCGGAGATCGACCTGCCGGGGCACACCCACGCGGCACTGACCGCGTACGGGGAGCTGGCGCCGGACCGGGTCGCGCCGCCGCCGTACACCGGCACCGAGGTCGGCTTCAGCTACGTCGACCCGGACAGCGAGCGGACGTACGAGTTCGTCGCCGACGTGCTCGGCGAGATCGCCGCGCTCACCCCCGGGCCGTGGCTGCACATCGGCGGCGACGAGGCGTTCAAGGTGCTCCCCGACGCGTACGCCGCGTTCGTCGAGCGCGTCCAGCGGATCGTCGCCGACACCGGCAAGACGGTGGTCGGCTGGCACCAGATCGCCCCCGCAGGGCACGCCGACGGGCGGGTGCTCCAGTGGTGGGGAACGACGGGCGAGGACCCGGTCACCGCGGACGCCGTCCGCCGGGGCGCCCGGCTGATCCTCTCCCCCGGCAACCACGCCTACCTCGACATGAAGTACGCCCCCGACACCCCCATCGGGCACGACTGGGCGGGCCTGATCGACGTCCGCCGGGCGTACGACTGGGACCCCGCCGCCCACGTGGCCGGCGTCCCCGCCGACGCGGTGCTCGGGGTGGAGGCGCCGCTGTGGACCGAGTCGGTCACCTCGCGGGCCGAGGTCGAGTTCATGCTCTTCCCCCGGCTGCCCGCGATCGCCGAGCTGGGCTGGTCCCCGCGGACGGCGCACGACTGGGCCGGGTTCCGCGACCGGCTGGCCGGGCACGGCCCGCGCTGGTCCACCGCCGGCATCGCCTTCCACCCCGCCCCGGAGGTGCCCTGGCCGGCGGAGCAGCCGGCTCCGGCCGCGTCCCCGGCGGCGATCCCCACCCAGCGCGGCCCTGAGGGGGCGTCCGCCCCGTCCGCCTGACGTCGCACGGCCGGCGGGCCCGCCAACCGGATTGGTGGCGGACCCGCCGGCGCGGCGGCCCCGACTGCGCCCCACGTCCTGTCGGGCGGCTGTCGACGACCGTTCGGCGACGTCGACGACCTGCGCCGCGTGTCCCCGAATGCCCGGCTCACGTCGCCCGATATGCCCCGGATGTCGCCGCCGCGTGCGGCCCCGTCCCGTGGCCGGCGCCACCCCGGCGGCGGAATCGTCGGCCGGCCGGGGTCGTTGAACATGGCATACCCGCGGCACTCCCCCACGCCGCGGCGGCCCGAACGACCGGCGGAATGCGTCGCCGGCCCGGGTCGTTGAGACACCCCGGACGCCCGAGCAGGCCCCGCCGCCGGAGCGATCCGTTCTGACATCCCCTTTCGCGGCACGCCGTTCCCCGTGCGCGCCGCACACCCCCGATCGAAAGGTGCTTCATCATGCGTACCGATCTGATCCGTAAGGCTGCCCTGACCGCTGCCGGCCTCGCCTTCACCGGCGGCGCCATCG
>NZ_JBFAVI010000044.1:0-42435 GCF_040679695.1 Micromonospora sp. NPDC052213 | reverse complement strand
GGTGCAACCCCGGTCCCCGCTGACCTGCCCCCCGGCGCCGGAGGCGCGGCCGCGCGGCCGGAGCCGCCCGCCTCGGGCGCCGCGTCGAGCGGGCCCACCGGCGGTCCGGGAGGCGGGGCGACGGGCACCGGGCCGGGCGGCGGGCCGGGGGCCGGCAGCGGGGCGGCGGGCGGCAACGCCCCCGAGGTCTGTGCCGCCGCGCAGGCGGCCGGGGACACCGCCGTGCGGACCTACGTCGAGGAACTCGGCAAGATGGTCGCGGCGGTCGGGGCGAACGACGGCACCGCGGCCGAAACCGCCCGCAAGCACATCTCCGCGGCGCTGACCGACTGGCGGGCCGCCCTGCGGCGGGAGTCGGGCCGGGCCGAGGACGCCCAGCTCAAGACGCTGCTCGCGGACATGGCGGCCGAGGTCGGCACGCTGGGCACCGACGTCGACGCGATCGACGAGACCGAGCTGGACCGGCTCCGGCAGCGGCTCGACCAGCTCTGCGCCCGCTGACCTGCGGGGCCGGTTTGGGCGTCGGCCCTCCCATGGCGTACGCTAGCCTGCGGCGCACTTTGGTGTGCCGAGTTCCCGCGCGCCTGCGCCGCCGTGCCTCTGCTACCCGGCGAGCCGCCGTGGGAACACCCGCCAGCAGCCTCAACGACAGGGAGTCCGCCTCCGATGTACGCGATCGTCAAGACCGGCGGCAAGCAGTACAAGGTCGCCGAGGGCGACGTGATCGAGGTCGAGAAGCTCGCCGGTGCCCCCGGCGACGCGGTGAAGCTCACCGCGGTGCTCCTCGTCGACGGTGACGACCTGGTGACCGACGCGGCGAAGCTTGCCGAGGTCGCGGTGTCCGGCGAGATCGCCGCGCACACCAAGGGCCCGAAGATCCGGATCCACAAGTTCAAGAACAAGACCGGCTACCACAAGCGCCAGGGTCACCGTCAGCCGCTGACCCAGGTCAAGGTGACCGGCATCTCCAGCGGGAAGTAGGTCGTCCTCAGATGGCTCACAAAAAGGGTGCGTCCAGCTCGCGCAACGGTCGTGACTCCGCGGCCCAGCGGCTCGGCGTGAAGCGCTTCGGTGGTCAGGTCGTCAGCGCGGGTGAGATCCTCATCCGGCAGCGTGGCACCAAGTTCCACCCCGGTGACCTGGTCGGCCGTGGCGGAGACGACACGCTCTTCGCGCTGGCTGCCGGTTCGGTCCAGTTCGGCACCAAGCGCGGTCGCAAGACCGTCAGCATCGTGCCGCAGCAGTAGTTTCTCCGGCGCAGCGGGCCGCGGACCTCGTGTCCCGGCCCGCTTCGCCTTTTCTCGTGCGGGGAGTCGACCTCGCTGGAAGGATTGACGCCCGTGGCGACGTTCGTTGACCGGGTCGTCCTGCACCTGCAGGCCGGCGATGGCGGGCACGGTTGTGTCTCGATCCACCGGGAGAAGTTCAAGCCCTTCGGCGGCCCCGACGGCGGCAACGGCGGGCACGGCGGCAGCGTGTCCCTCGTGGTCGACCCGCAGGTGACGACGCTGCTCGACTTCCACTTCCGCCCGCACGTCAAGGCCGAGAACGGCCGGGGCGGCGCCGGGTCGAACCGGGACGGCGCGAACGGCCACAACCTCGTGCTGAAGGTGCCGAACGGCACCGTCGTGCAGGCCCTCGACGGCACCGTGCTGGCCGACATGGTCGGCGCCGGCACGACCTTCGAGGTGGCCCGGGGCGGGCGCGGCGGCCGGGGCAACGCGTCGCTGGCCAACGCCCGGCGCAAGGCCCCCGGCTTCGCCGAGCTGGGCGAGCCCGGCGAGCAGCTCGACGTGGTGCTGGAACTCAAGAGCGTCGCCGACGTCGGCCTGGTGGGCTTCCCGTCGGCCGGCAAGTCGTCGCTGATCTCGGTGATCTCCGCCGCCAAGCCGAAGATCGCCGACTACCCGTTCACCACCCTGGTGCCCAACCTGGGCGTGGTCCGGGTGGACAACCACACCTTCACCGTCGCCGACGTGCCGGGCCTGATCCCGGGGGCGGCCACCGGCAAGGGCCTCGGCCTGGAGTTCCTCCGGCACATCGAGCGCTGCTCGGTGCTGGTGCACGTCATCGACACCGCCACCCTGGAGCCCGGCCGGGACCCGGTGGCCGACATCGACACCATCGAGGCCGAGCTGACCGAGTACGGCGGCCTGGCCGACCGGCCCCGGCTGGTGGCGCTGAACAAGGTCGACGTGCCGGACGGCCGGGACCTGGCCGAGATCGTCCGCCCCGACCTGGAGGAGCGTGGCTTCCGGGTGTTCGAGGTCTCGGCGGCCACCCGGGAGGGTCTGAAGGAGCTGACGTACGCCATGGCGGAGCTGGTGGAGCAGGCGCGCAGCGCCGCGCCGCCGGCCGAGCCGACCCGGATCGTGATCCGGCCGAGGGCGGTCGACGACGCGGGCTTCACGATCGAGGCCGCGCCGGACGGCGGCTGGCTCGTGCGCGGCGTCCGTCCCGAGCGGTGGGTGCGGCAGACGAACTTCGACAACGACGAGGCGGTGGGCTACCTGGCCGACCGGCTGGCGCGCCTGGGCGTCGAGGAGAAGCTCGGGAAGGCCGGCGCGGAGCCGGGCGACCTCGTCCGGATCGGCGACCGCGAGTTCGACTGGCAGCCGACCCTCTACGCCGGCGCCGACTTCGTCCCGGGCAACCGGGGCACGGACGTCCGGCTGGAGGAGAAGTCGACCCGCGCCTCCGCGGCGGAGCGGCTGGCGGCCCGCAAGGCCCGCCGGCAGCGCCCGGCCGACGAGGTCGAGGCGGGCCCGTCGGACGAGGTCGGCCCGTACGACGGGGTCGGGGAGGGCGACGCCGAATAGCTCGTCGCGCTCCGTGAGCGGGTCGACTGCCGGAAACCTGCCCGAAATCCGCGCCGCCTAGCGTGGCCTGATGCTGATCGAGTCCCGCCCCGCCACGGATCCGGAGATCGACGCCCTGGTCACCGCCCAGCAGCGGGAGCTGCGCGAGGCGGACGGCGGGTTGGACGGCCAGGCGACCGTGACCCACGACGACATCCGCTACCTCGTGGTGGTGGCCGACGGGCGGGCGATCGCCTGCGGCGGGATCCAGGCGCTCGACGACGGCACCGGCGAGCTGAAGCGGATGTACGTCCGTCCGGCGTACCGGGGGCGGGGCATCGCCCGGCAGTTGCTGGCCGCGCTGGAGGAGTTGGCCTTCCGGCAGGGGCACGCGGTGGTCTGCCTGGAGACCGGCACGTACCTGCCGGCCGCGATCGGGCTCTACACCTCGTGCGGGTACGAGCCGATCCCGGTGTACGGCGGGTACGTGGGCAACCCGTACAGCGTCTGCTTCGCCAAGCGGCTGCGCGTGCCGGCCTGACGGCGGCCGCCCGGCCGGTCAGTCGCCGGTGTGCGCGTGCGCCACCGTGACCGGCTTCGACTCCGGCGAGGCGTGCTGACGCAGGAAGATGCTCAGCACGATCAGCGTGCCGACGGCGAGGAACTCGCTCTGCCAGTTCTGCATGGACTGGAACCAGAACTCGCTGGTGCCGAGGAACTCCCAGACGCCGATCGGCGGCGCCCCGCTCTGTAGGGCCTGCTGCTCGTTGTACTCGGCGGTCCCGCCGAGCAGGTGACCGACGAACGAGCCGGCGAAGATCAGCAGCAGCGCGATGGAGAGGCTGTTCCGGTAGATGATCAGGGGCAGCCCGCCGACGCGTACCGGCCAAGGCGAGTCGGGGGTGGCCCGCCGCTCGTCGTCCTCGGGGCGGTCGGTCTGCTCCATCGGCTTCGACTCGGCCGATCCGCGCTGCACCAGGTACGCGGTGAGCAGGACGTAGCCGCCCATCTGGAGGAACTCCGACTCCCAGTTCTCGAAGACCGACTCCATGAAGTGCCCGCTGCGCAGGTACGCCGGCCAACTCGTCGGCGCGGCTCCGAACTCGGCCAGCTCCTCGTTGTGGGCGTGCCAACCGAAGACGCTCTGCAACACCAGGAAGACGAGGAACGCGCCGAACATCGCGATGGTCAGTGCGTTGTTGCGCAGCCACTTGGGCATGGCACCTCCTCGTTCTCGGCTCTTGATCCTCCGGTGCCCTGATGTCGAGCCGGGCAAACGCCTCGAGCCGGCGACCGGTCAGGGGCGGTCGAAGGGATCGTCCAGCCGGGTGCCCATGCCCACCCGGTTGGACAGCAGCAGCCCGAGGGCGAGCATGCCGAAGCCGAGGGCCAGGTGGAGCCAGTTGTCGGCGTTGTTGACCGGGATGAAGTTCAACACGGTCTCCCGGTCGATCGCGAAGCCGTACAGCCACAGGCCGAGGTAGAGCGCGCCGCCGCCGGCGAGGAAGATCCGGGCCCCGGCGACGGTGCGGGCCAGCACCAGCCCGGCCAGTCCGAAGCCCAGGTGCAGCGCGTTGTGCAGGATCGACACCTGGAACAGGCCGAGCAGCCGGGCCTCGGAGTGGTGACCGGCGAACGTCATGTCGCCGTAGTCGGTGGTGACGCCGGGGATGAACCCGAGCACCCCGACCAGGGTGAAGATCCCGGCCGCGGCCACCGCGGCGAACTGCACCGCGGGCTTCGGTCCCGGTGGGGCGCCGCGTGCGTTCCGTGCCATCGATGTCACCTCCGTGGACCCGCGGAACGCCCTGCCCGCGGCGCGGGTCGCGGCGACTGACCGTCACTGTCCGTGATGGCATCGGCATCCGGCCCGACGATCCTCCATTTTGTAGTCCTCGCCGGACGGACCGCAGGAGAAGTCACGAACGAGGTATGGAAGCAGCGACGGAGGGTAGGTCAGAGGAGGCGGCGGCAGCAACGGCCGGTCGCATCCCCCCAGCACAACCGCGACGACTTTCCGAGCGGAAGGGACATCATGACTTACGATCTGTCACCTACGACTTCCACGTACGGGCAGGAGTCGACCAACGGCGGCGGCGTCCGCGAGCAGGCCCGCCAGGTCGGGTCGGAGGCGAAGCAGGCCGGCGGCGCCGTCGCCGGGACGGCCAAGGAGCAGGGCAGGGAGGTCGTCGGCGAGGCGACCCGCCAGGCGCGCAACCTCTACGGCGAGGCCCGCAGCCAGGTGGCCAGCCAGACCGGTGAGCAGCAGCGGCGCGCCGCCGGTGGGCTCCGCTCGCTGGCCGACGAGATGCGCTCGATGGCCGAGCAGGGCGGTCAGGCCGGGCCGGTGAGCGAGATCGCCCGCCAGGCCGCCGACCGGGTGCACGGCGTGGCCGGCTGGCTGGAGCAGCGGGAGCCCGGCGACATCATCGCCGAGGTGCGTGACTACGCCCGCCGCAACCCGGGCACCTTCCTCGTCGGCGCCGCCGTGCTGGGCGTGCTCGCCGGCCGGCTGACCAGGAACATCTCCGCCGCCGGCGACGGCCAGGGCGGCAACGGCCACTCCGCGTACGGCTCGGGTGCCGGCTACGACCCGGACCGGACGGCGGTCATCCCGACGACGCCGGCCGCGCGTGCGGTGCCGGACGCCGTGCCGCCGGGTGGCTACCTGGACCCGGCCCCGGGCGCGTACGCCGATCCGCAGACCACCACCGGCTACGCCGACCCGGCGGGTGGCGTCGGTCAGCCGCTGCCGCCGGTGACCCGGACCGACCCGCTGCCCGGCGTGCCGTCGAGCGGAACCCGTCCGTGAGCCCACGAGTCATCCGAAGGGAGGCGGCGGCATGAGCGTGCCGACGCAGGGGGCGGGGCTGAACTCCGGTCACCACCCCCACGACGCGGACGAGGTCCGGGGCAGCTCGATCGGTGAGCTGATGCGTCAGGTCACCACCGACCTGTCCACCCTGATGCGGCAGGAGGTCGAACTCGCCAAGGCCGAGATCCGCCAGGAGGGCAGGAAGGCGGGCAAGGCCGCCGGCTTCTTCGGCGGCGCCGGCTTCGGCGGCTACATGGTGGCCCTGTTCCTGTCGCTGGCCCTCTGGGCCGGGCTGTCCAACGTGATGGACGCCGGCTGGGCGGCGCTGATCGTGGCCGTCATCTGGGGCGCGGTCGCCGCGGTTCTCTACTCCATGGCCAAGAGGAACGCCGAGCGGATTCGCGGCCTCAAGCAGACCAACGAGAGCGTGCAGCGGATTCCCGACGCGCTCAAGCCCCACCCGCAGGAGGTCACCCGATGAGCACCGACCCGGACCAGATCCGCCGGGAGATCGAAGCCACCCGGAGCAACCTGAGCTCCGACGTGGACGCGCTGGCGTACAAGGTCAGCCCCGCCCGCATCGTCGACGACCGCAAGCAGCGGGCCCGCAACGCACTGCAGAATGTGAGGGACAAGGTGATGGGAACCGCTTCCGACCTGGGGCACAGCACCAGGCACGGCGCCCACTCGGTGGGCGACCACGCCTCGTCGGCGGCGTCCGCCGTCAGCGACAGGGCGCACTCGGCGGCCTCGACGGTCGGCGACAGGGCGCACTCGGCCGCCTCGACGGTCAGCGACGCCGCGCACCGGGCCCCGCACGCGATCCGGCAGAAGTCCGAGGGCAACCCGCTGGCCGCCGGCCTGATCGCCTTCGGAGTCGGCTGGCTCGCCTCCTCGCTCATCCCGGCCACCCGCCGTGAGCAGCAGGTGGCGACGCAGGTCAAGGAGAAGGCCGGCGAGCACGCCGGGGTGGTGAAGGAGAAGCTGGGCGAGGTCGCCAGCGAGCTGAAGGAGGAGCTGCGGGAGCCGGCGCAGCACGCCACCGAGTCGGTGAAGTCCACCGCGCAGGAGGCCGTGCACGCCGTCAGGGACGACACCCGCTCCGCCGCGCAGGACGTGAAGGACCAGGCGCAGCAGTCGCGCGAACAGGTGCGGTACTGACCGACCCGGCCACCGCACGCCGCAGCTCGCGGCCACTCCTCGGAACGTTCCGGGGAGTGGCCGCGAGCTGTCGTGTGCGTCCCGCCCCCGCGCCGCCCTCCCGGCCGCCGCGATCTTGCAGTTTGTGCTCACCATCTGCGGCTTTGCAACCGGACTGTCCGGGCATGAAGCGCAAGATCGCGTGGGTGTGAGCGTGGGCGTCCGGGTGGCGCGGGAGAGGCGTGGGGCGGGTCAGCGGAGGCGGCGGCGGAGGGTGCGGTCGAAGTGGGCGGCGCGCCGGACCCGGCCGCCGGCGTAGCGGACCCCGCCGAAGAGGAGCCGCCGGCCGAGGGCGAGCCAGCTGCACGCGCCGCGTTCCAGCACCCAGAGCGGGGCCGCCAGGGCGGCGGTCGGCGGGAAGACCGCGCTGCCGCCGCCCCGGCGCCGGCCCGCCTCGGCCAGCACCACGGTGGTCCCGGCCGCGCCGAGCAGCAGCCCCGGTCGCCGGGCCGCGACCGCCGCGGCCAGCGCCGGCAGGACCGCGAGCGAGGCCACCAGGCGGGCCGGCTGGGCCAGGTCGTCGTACGCCTGGCGCACCCGCTGGCCGAGGAAGTGGGCGGTGTCGGGCGGCAGCCGGCGTACGTGCAGCCAGGCGGGTGCCGCCTCGGTGCCCCCGTACGCGCGCACGGTGCGGATCAGCTCCAGGTTCTCGAAGAGCACGTCCGGGTCGTATCCGCCCATGGCGAGGAAGGTGCTCCGGCGCACCGCCAGGGTGCCGGGGTAGTCCGCGCCGAGCGCCCGGTTGAGCAGGGTCCGCCCGGTGTCCCACCACGCGTGCCAGGGCAGCGGGTCGAAGTAGTTCTGCGGCCGGACCAGGTCCACCCGGTCGAGCAGCCGGTGCACGGCGCGCAACCCCGCCTCGTCGTACCGGACGTCGTCGTCGGCGATCACCACGTGCTCGTGCCCGGCCGCGGCGACGCCGGTGAGCACGCCGGTCACCTTCCCGTTGACGCCCCGTACGGCGGGATCGGGTGGCAGGTGCCGGACCAGCCCCCGCCAGGCCACCCGGTGCCGGGCGAACAGCTCCGGCGGCGACCCGTCCACCACGGTCACGTCGACCCGCGAGCTGAGCCGGCGCAGGTAGCCGGTCAGCTCGGGGAGCCCGGCGTCGTCGGTCCAGCGCAGCGGCAGGACGTACGCGATCGGCAGGCCGCGGTCGTCGGCGCTCCCGGCCGTCGGTGTCGCCGTGGCGTGCCGGTCGTCGACGGGCCCGGCGGTGGGGGCGCTCACGGCCGCTCCGGGCGGCGGTAGACCGACACGTGGTCGCGGCTGTCGTCGGTGAACGGCCGCCCGGTCCAGTCCTGCCACCGGTGTTCCCGGCGCATCCCGGCCAACTCGGCCATCAGGTCCAGCTCGGCGGGCCAGGCGTAGCGGTGGTTGGCCGGCAGCAGCCGCACCCCGGCGTTGCCGAGCAGGACCTTCGTCGTGGTCATCCGCTGCTCGGCCGGGTGCAGCAGGGCCGCCTCCAACAGCACCGCGTCCTCGGCCACCCGCACCGGGCGCAGCGCCCCGCCGGCCCGGAAGGCCCCGGGATCGGGCACCCAGGCCTCGACCACGAACCGGCCGCCGGGGCGCAGGTGGGCGGCGGCGTTGCGGAAGCAGGCCACCTGGGCGGCCTGGTCCGGCAGCGCGAAGATCGTGTTGAACGCGAGCACCACCAGCGCGAACTCGCCGGGCACGCGGGTCCGCGCGAAGTCGCCGACGGCCACCTCGACCGCGTCGCCGCCGGGCTTCGCCCGTAACCCCGCGACCATCTCGGGGGAGCCTTCGATGCCGGCGACGGTCAGCCCCCGGGCGACCAGCGGCAGCGCGAGCCGTCCGGTGCCGACGCCGAACTCGCACACCGGGCCGCCGTCCGCCAGCGCGGCCAGCCGCTCCACCGCGGCGTCCGGTGTGAGGTGGGCGTACGTCTCGTCGTAGACCTCGGCCACGTGCCGGCCGTACTCGCTGGCGTCGAAGGACAACGGTGTCTCCCGGTGACGGTGGTTGCCCGCAGCAGGTGCCCGCATATCGGCCGGTCAAACCGGTTCGTCGTTTCGGCCGGGCGACGCCGGGTAGCGCAGCGGGTGCGGGTGGTCCATCCCCGGGCGCCCGGGTGGAGGAGACGTGATGACCAGCAACGGAACGAGGTGGGCGCTGCTCGGCGCCGCCACGGTGACCGCGGTCGGCGTCGGCCGGGCAGTGGCCCGTCGACGGCGCCGGCACCAGCCCGAGCGGCGCGACGGCTGGTACGTGGTGCGGCGCGGGGTGACCGTCGACCGGCCGGTCGAGGCGGTGATCGGCTTCTGGACCGACCGGGAGCGGATGGACCGGGCGCTGGCCGAGTGGGCGACCCTGGAGCCGCTCGACGACAACCGGTGGCGCTGCGTGGCGCGTGACCCGGACGGCGGCGGCACCGAGTGGCGCGCCGAGATCACCGTCGACGGCCCCGGCCGGCTGCGCTGGCAGGTGACCGACGGGCCGGCGCAGGAGGGCGCCGTGGAGCTGGCGCCCGCGCCCCAGGACCGGGGCACGGAGGTCCGTGCCGAGTTGCGGTGGCGCTCCGGCCCGGTGCGCCGGGCGCTCGGCCTGGTCCGTGGCGACGAACCGGACCTGGCGCTGCGGGACGTGCTGCGCCGGGTGAAGTCGCTGGTGGAGTGCGGGCAGGTGATCGACACCCGGCGGGACCCGTCCGGGCGCGGCCCGGCCCAGGAGAAGGCGACCGACGAGGTCCGCGAGCGGCTGACGACGGGAGGACGGGCGTGAGGGCGCTCTGCTGGGAAGGCGTCGGCAAGCTGGCCGTACGCGACGTGCCCGAGCCGCGGATCCGCGCCGAGGGCGACATCATCGTCAAGGTGCGGGCCAGCAGCGTCTGCGGCTCCGACCTGCACCTGATAAACGGGTTCCTGCCGGCGATGCGGGAGGGTGACGTCCTCGGTCACGAGTTCATGGGCGAGGTGGTGGAGACCGGTCCCGGCGTACGGCGGCTGCGCGCCGGCGACCGCGTGGTGGTCGGCTCGGTGGTGGCCTGCGGCGGCTGCTGGTACTGCCGCACCGAGCAGTACTCGCTCTGCGACAACTCCAACCCCCAACCGGTCTTGGTGGAGAAGCTCTGGGGGCACTCGCCGGCCGGCATCCTCGGTTACTCGCACGCCGCCGGGGGCTACTCCGGCAGCCACGCCGAGTACGTCCGGGTGCCGTTCGGTGACGTCGGGGCGTTCCCGGTCCCCGACGCGGTGCCCGACGACTCGGTGGTGTTCGCCTCCGACGCGATGCCCACCGGCTGGATGGCCGCCGACTTCTGTGGGCTGAAGGGTGGCGAGGTGGTCGCGGTCTGGGGCGCGGGCGGGGTCGGCCAGATGGCGGCCCGGGCCGCGCAGCTCCTCGGCGCCGAGCGCGTGATCGTCGTCGACCGGCTGCCGGAGCGGCTCGCCACCGCCGCCGACCGGCTCGGCGTGGAGACGGTCAACTACGCGGAGACCGACGTGCTGGAGGCGCTGCGGGAGATGACCGCCGGCCGAGGGCCGGACGCGTGCATCGAGGCCGTCGGCATGGAGTCCCACGGCGTCGGCCCGGCGCACGCGTACGACAAGGCGAAGCAGACCGCGCGGTTGCAGACCGACCGTCCCACCTCCGTACGGCAGGCGATCATGGCCTGCCGCAAGGGAGGCACGGTGAGCATCGTCGGCGTCTACGGCGGCCTGGTGGACAAGTTCCCGCTGGGCGCGGCGATGAACAAGGCGCTGGTGCTGCGGATGGGGCAGATGCACGCCCAGCGTTACATCCCGATGCTGCTGGACCGGCTCGCCGCCGGGGAGATCGACCCCGGCTACCTGGCCACCCACCCGATGCCGCTGGAGCAGGGCGCGCGGGGCTACGAGATGTTCGAGAAGAAGCAGGATGGCTGCCTGCGTACCGTCCTGCACCCGGCCTGACCGGTCCGCGCCGCGGGGATTGGCCGGTCCCCGCGGCGCGGGCGCGGCGTCGCTCAGGCGGTGCGGCGGACGTTCGTGATCACGAAGCCGCTGGGCGGCAGCGTCGGCATCCGGCTCAGGCTCAGCGCCAGGTCCTGCGGGGGCACGTCGTAGCGCATGGCGGTGGTCAGGTTCGTCACCGCCCGCCTCATCAGCTCGATGGTGATCCACTCACCGGCGCAGCGGTGGCCGGACAGATGGTTCCCGCCGCCCTGGGGGACGAGGCGGAACGGGTCGCCCCGCCAGCCGGTGAAGCGCTCCGGGCGGAACCGCTCCGGCTCGGGCCAGAGCTCCGGGTGGTGGTCGGTGCCGTACAGGTCGAGCAGCACCCGCCTGCCGCGCGGAAAGTGGTAACCCTGCCAGTCGAAGGAGCGACGGACCCGGGCGGCGGCCACCGGGAAGAGGGGGTAGAAGCGGCGTACCTCCTGCACGAAGCTCTCGGTGGCCTCCTCGCTCTCGCGGGCCCGCTGCCGCCAGGACGGGTGGTCGTGCAGCGCGAGCGCGGCGAACACGACGAACCGGTCGACGGCGACGGTGGGGCGCAGCACGTTGAGCAGTTCGACGGCGGCGATCCGGCGGGGGAGCAGCCGTCCGCGGGCGTCGCGGTGCTCGGCGATCACCCGCAGCGCGCTGCCCTCGGGCGCCGGGAGCGTGCCGACGCGCTCGCGGTCGATGACGCCGCCGATCCAACGCTCGCCCCGGCGGCGGCCCAGCAGGCCGCGCCAGTGCCGGGGGCCGAGCGCCGCCGGTCCCTCGATCATCGCGTGCAGGTCGGCGGTGCGCCGGTCGACCTCGGAGGCCGCCAGGGGCACGCCCGCCCAGGCGCAGACCGCGCGCGTCAGCATCCGGCCGACCTCGTCGTACAGCACGACGGGCCCGCCCGCCTCCCAGGCCGGGACGCGGGCCCGCCACTCGTCGTCGAAGAGCTGGCCGAGGTGCCGGACCGCGGTCGGCGTCATGATCGACATGAACATGGCCTTGCGGTCGCGGTGGTCGGCGCCGTCCAGGCCCTGCACGCCGCCCCGGCCGGTCAGGGTGCGCTGCGCCCGCATCGGCATCGCACCCGCGCGGACGAACCGCTCGGGGTCGTAGAACAGCTCGACCGCGGGGCGGCCGCGCAGGCAGATGGTGCGCTCCAGCAGCAGCCGGGCCTGGAAGATGTCGCTGCCGTGGCGGTCGCAGCGGCGGCCGACGAAGCGGTAGCCGTCGCGCAGGAACGCCACCGAGCTCTCCGGGCTGCGCTCCGTCGGGATGGTCGCCATCGGGCCTCCTGCAGCGGGCGGCGGCCGTTGCCGGCCTGCCGGTCTCGTCGATGCCTCTCCGACTACCCAGGCCGGCGTGGCGCAATCCCGCCGCTGGCCGGCGTGCGGCCGGCCGGGCGGCCGACGGTCGGGCTGGCCGGTGAGCGGCCGGTGCCGGGCGGCCGGCGGTCGGCGGTCGGGCTGGCCGGTGTCGGGCGGCGGGCGGTCGGGAACCCGGCCCGCCGGGCTGGCCCGGTGCCGCCCGGGACTCGCATGTGGCTCCGGGTCGCCGGCCACGTCCGGCCGGAGGGCGGAACGTGAGGGGAGGGGCCAGCACACGGCGCGCCCGCTGGCCCCTCCCAGGGGCGCGGAAAGCTGGTTGGCTCGGGGGAGCGGTCCGGTCGGGCCGCCGACGGCGTGCCGACGGCAGGCAGCCGGGCCGGAACCCGGGCGGGTCACCCGGGGGAGGGCCGCGCCCACGATCGCCACGGGAGGACCCATGCGGGACAACAGGCCGCCGTACTGGCGGCAGCGGCAGGCGTTGGGGGCGCTCGGCGCGGCACGGGACGCGGCCGACGCCCCGTTGATCGCGCCGCCTCGCCGCCCGGCCCGGCCGGGCCGGTTCTTCACCGTGCACCTCGGCTTCACCGCGCCCGACCTGGAGTCGGCCCGGGAGATCGCCGTCGGATACGCGGAGGCGCTGAGCCTGCTGCGACCCGAGCTGGCCCTGGGCGCGTCGGCGCTGTCGCCGGCCGAGGCGTGGCAGCACGCCGAGCGGCTGTTCTGCGGCGCGTCCGGGCCGGACGGCGAGCGCTGCGTCGACGTGGCCGGCCACCCCGGCTTCCACCACGCCCCCGGCCCCGGCGGACTGGGCTGGGGCGACGGCGACTAGGGCCGCGCGGCCCACGGGATGCCCGGCCCGCCCGCCCCGCCCCTGGAGCGGGCCGGGGCCGACGGCGGGGCCGCGACCGACCCGACGGGCGTCCTCGGCTCAGTCCAGGTCGAACTCGCCGTCCTGGGCGCCGGCGACGAACGCGTCCCACTCGGCCTGGGTGAAGACCAGCACCGGGCCGTCCGGCTCGGCGGAGTTGCGCATGCCGATCAGGTCGTCGACGAAGGCCACCTCGACGGCGCTCTCGGAGGTGTCGCCTTCGGCCCGCTGCCAGACCGCCCGGGAGAGGTCGAAGTCGCCCTTGGGGTGCGAAGCCATGGTTCAGTCCTCCAGTGCCACGGGGTCATGGGAAACACGTGCGGATCCCCATCGGGCAGGATAAGCGGATGCCGAGCCTGACCCGTGTAGAGGCGACCGCGCGTGGCGCGGCGATCACCGTCGAGTCCTACCAGGTGGACCTCGACCTGACCGGCGACGGCGAGCGGTTCCGCTCGACCGCCACCATCCGGTTCCGGGCCGCCGCCGGGGCGCGGACCTTCGTCGAGGTCAAGCCCGCGAAGCTGCTGACGGTACGCCTCAACGACCGGGACCTCGACCCGGCCGCGCTGGCCGACGGCCGGTTCCCGCTGGCCGACCTGGCGGCGGAGAACACGCTCACCGTCACCGCCGAGATGGCGTACTCGAACACCGGCGAGGGGATGCACCGCTTCGTCGACCCGGCCGACGGCGAGACGTACCTGTATGCGATGTCCTTCCTGGACGAGGCGCCGCGCATCTTCGCCGCCTTCGACCAGCCGGACCTGAAGGCCCCGGTGACGCTCTCGGTCACCGCCCCGGCGGAGTGGACGGTCGCCGCCAACGGGGCGCTCGCCGCGAACCCCCGGCCGGGGCGCTGGGAGTTCGCCCCCACCGCCCCGCTGGCCACGTACTTCTTCTCGGTGGTCGCCGGCCCCTGGCACGTCCGCCGCGACTCCCACGACGGCATCCCGCTCGGCGTGTACTGCCGCCGTTCCCTCGCCGCCCACCTGGACGCCGACCTCGACGAGATCCTCACCGTCACGAAGCAGTGCCTCGACCGCTTCCACCAGCTCTTCGCCGATCGCTACCCGTTCGGCAAGTACGACCAGGCGTTCGTGCCCGAGTTCAACGCCGGCGCGATGGAGAACCCCGGCCTGGTCACCTTCCGGGACGACTACGTGTTCCGCTCGGCGGTCACCGACAGCCAGCGCGAGGTGCGCGCCACCACCATCGCGCACGAGATGGCGCACATGTGGTTCGGCGACCTGGTCACCATGCGCTGGTGGGACGACCTCTGGCTGAACGAGTCCTTCGCCGAGTACCTGGGCACCCGGGTCACCGCCGAGGCGACCCGCTTCGACCGGGCCTGGACGACCTTCGCGATCCGCCGCAAGTCCTGGGGCTACACCGCCGACCAGCGGCCGTCGACCCACCCCGTCGCCCCGACCGAGGTCGCCGACGCCGCCGAGGCCCTGCTCAACTTCGACGGCATCTCGTACGCCAAGGGGGCCAGCGTGCTGCGGCAGCTGGTCGCCTGGCTGGGCGACGAGGCGTTCCTCGCCGGGCTGAACGCGCACTTCGCGAAGCACCGGTTCGGCAACGCCACGCTGACCGACCTGCTGGCCGCCCTCGGCGACGCCGGCGGGCGGGACCTGGGCGCCTGGGCCGACCGGTGGCTGCGCAGCGCGCAGGTCAACACGCTGCGCATCGAGACGTCGGTCGACGCCGACGGGCGCTGGCGGGACGCGGCGATCGTGCAGACCGCCCCCGCGTCGCACCCGGTGCTGCGCCCGCACCGCGTCGGCGTGGGCCGGTACGCCGACGGCACGGCGAGCCGCTTCGAGGTCGACCTGGACCCGGACGCCGACGGCGGGCGGACCACGCTGACCCCGCTGCTCGGCGAGCCGGCTACCGGGCTGCTGCTGCCGAACGACGGCGACCTGACCTTCGCCAAGATCCGCCTCGACCCGGCTTCGGCCGACGCGGTGCCCATGGTGCTGCCGGGGCTCGCCGACCCGCTGGCCCGGGCCCTGCTCTGGGGCGAGGCGCTCGACGCGGCCACCGACGGGGAGCGCCCGGTCACCTCGCTGGTCGCCCTGGTCGCCGCGGCGCTGCCCACCGAGACGGAGGTGACGATCGCCGAGGAGGTGCTCACCCTGAGCCGCCGGCTGATCGACCGCTACCTGGACCCGCTCGCCCGGGACGCCGCCCTGCTCCGGGTCGCCGGGGCGTGCGCGGCGCTGCTCGCCGGGGCGCCGGCCGGGGGCTCGTTGCAGCTCGCCGCCGCCCGGGGCCTGATCGCGGCCACCACCGACACCAGGCTGCTCGCCGGGTGGCTGGCCGGTGACGGCGTGCCGGAGGGCCTGGCCGTCGACGCCGACCTGCGCTGGGCGCTGCTGCTGCGCCTGGTGGTGCTGGGCGCGGCCGGCGAGGCGGAGATCGCCGCCGAGGCGGCCGCGGACCGTAGCGCCACCGGGGCGGAGCGGGCCGCCTGCTGCCGGGCGGCGCTGCCCGACGGGGAGGCCAAGCGGGTCGCCTGGGAGATCGTGGTGCGCAACACCGAGCTGTCCAACCGCCTCGTGGAGGCGACCGCCGAGGGTTTCTGGCAGCCGGAGCAGGCCGAGCTGACCGCACCGTACGTCGAGCGGTACTTCGCCGACATGCCGGCGGCGGCGAAGCTGCGTACCCCCTGGGTGGCCGACGCGGTCACCGTGCGGGCCTTCCCCCGGTACGCCGTGGCGCAGCCCACCCGGGAACTGGCCGCGGCTCTGCTGGCCCGGGACGACCTCACGCCCGGCCTGCGGCGCTGGGTCACCGACCTGGACGACGACCTGCGCCGGGCGCTGGTGGCCCGGACGGCGACGGCCGCCGCGTCGGCCTGAGCGGACCGGTGGTCGGGACGGCCGGCGGCCCCGGGGCGCCGTCGGCCGTGCCCGGCCTACGATCATCGGATGGAGGAGGACATCCGGCGGGTCGGCATCATGGGCGGCACCTTCGATCCGATCCACCACGGGCACCTCGTCGCGGCCAGCGAGGTGGCGGATCGGTTCGGCCTGGACGAGGTGGTCTTCGTCCCCACCGGCCAGCCGTGGCAGAAGGAGGACCAGCCGGTCAGCCCGGCCGAGGACCGCTACCTGATGACGGTGATCGCCACCGCCTCCAACCCCCGCTTCCAGGTCAGCCGGGTCGACATCGACCGGGGCGGGCCCACCTACACGGTCGACACCCTGCGTGACCTGCACGCCGAGTACGGCCCGAAGGTGCAGCTCTTCTTCATCACCGGCGCCGACGCGCTGGAGAAGATCCTCTCCTGGAAGGACCTGGACGAGATCTTCGAGCTGGCCCACTTCATCGGGGTGACCCGGCCCGGCTTCGAGCTCACCGACGCGCACCTGCCCGCCGACACGGTGAGCCTGGTGCAGGTCCCGGCGATGGCCATCTCGTCCACGAACTGCCGCGCGCGGGTCGCCCGCGGGGAGCCGGTCTGGTACCTCGTGCCGGACGGTGTGGTGCAGTACATCGCCAAGCGGCGCCTCTACCAGCAGTGATTCGACCCGGTATCGGGTGGTTCGGCCGGGTAACGCGTCAGAACTGACGAGTCGGGATTCTGCCGTGTGTGAGAGGCTTGGAGGATCGCACGGTTGATCGAAGGAGAACGGTGACAGTTTCCGAACGCGCTCACGAGTTGGCGATCGCCGCCGCCCAGGCCGCGGCCGACAAGAAGGCGCAGGACATCGTCATCATCGACGTGGGCGACCAGCTCGCCATCACCGACGCGTTCCTGCTCGCCGCCGCCCCGAACGAGCGTCAGGTGCTCGCCATCGTCGACGCCATCGAGGAGCGCCTCCTCCAGCTTCCGGAGAAGGCCAAGCCGGTCCGGCGCGAGGGTGAGCGGGGCGGCCGGTGGGTGCTGCTGGACTACGTCGACATCGTGGTGCACGTCCAGCACACCGAGGAGCGCGAGTTCTACGCCCTCGACCGGCTTTGGAAGGACTGCCCGACGATCCCGTTCGTCGACCGGGACCTGGTCGACGCCGAGTCCGGCACCGGCTCCGCCGCCGCGGAATGACCCGTCTGATCATCTGGCGGCACGGCAAC
Source organism: Micromonospora sp. NPDC052213 (assembly GCF_040679695.1). Lineage (NCBI taxonomy): Bacteria > Bacillati > Actinomycetota > Actinomycetes > Micromonosporales > Micromonosporaceae > Micromonospora > Micromonospora sp. NPDC052213. Next base: position 25,420 of record NZ_JBFAVI010000044.1, on the reverse strand, counting down.
ACGGACTGGAACGCCGCCAGCCGGGTCCAGGGGCAGACCGACGTGCCGCTGAACGACCTCGGCCGCGAGCAGGCCCGCACCGCCGCGCCCCTGCTCGCCGCGCTGCGGCCGGACGCCATCGTCGCCAGCGACCTGAGCCGCGCGGCGGACACCGCCGCCGCGCTCGCGGCGCTGACCGGGTTGCCGGTGCGCACCGACCCACGACTGCGGGAGCGACACTTCGGGCTCTGGCAGGGGCTCGTGCTCACCGAGGCGGCCGAGCGACACCCCGCCGAGTTCGCCCGCTGGCGGGCCGGTGACCCGGATCCGGGCGCCGGCATCGAGACCCTCGACGACCTCGGCAAGCGGATCGGCGCGGCGTTCCAGGACGCCGCCGACCTCGCCCCCGGCGGCACCGTCGTGGTGACCACCCACGGCGGCGGCGCCCGGCAGGGCGTCGGCCAGCTGCTCGGCTGGGAGCACGCGGTGCTGCGTACCGTGGGGCCGCTGTCCAACTGCCACTGGACGGAGCTGCGGCACGACGACGCCCGGGGCTGGCACCTGCGCGCCCACAATGTCGGCCTGATCACTGTGCCGGCCACCACCGAGGCCGTCTGACCCCGGCGTTCCCCGCCGCGATCGGCTAGCGTGCCGGGCATGCCCGTCGCGGTCGTCACCGACTCCACCGCCTACCTCCCGCCCGAGCTGCCGCACGCCCGCCGGCTGACAGTGGTGCCCTTGACCGTCGTGCTCAACGGCGCGGAAGGGCTGGAGGGGGTGGAGGTCACCCCGGCCGACGCCACCCGGGCGCTCGGCGGGCGGCGGGTCTCGGTGAGCACCTCCCGCCCCGCCCCGGAGCAGTTCGTGCGGACGTACCGGGACCTGTTCGACGCCGGCGCCGACGGCATCGTCTCGGTGCACCTGTCGGCCGAACTCTCCGGCACGGTGGAGGCCGCTCGGCTGGCCGCCGCCGAGTTCGACGACCGGGTCGCCGTGGTCGACAGCCGCTCGACCGGCATGGGCCTGGGCTTCCCGGCCGTCGCCGCCGCCACCGCGGCCGAGCGGGGCGGGGACCTTCCGGGCGTACGCGACGCGGCGCTGGCGGCGGTCGACCGCACCAGCATCTGGTTCTACGTCGACACGCTGGAGTTCCTGCGCCGGGGCGGCCGGATCGGCGCCGCGGAGGCGCTGCTCGGCACCGCGCTGTCGGTCAAGCCGATCATGCACATGCCGGACGGGGCGATCGTCGTCAGGGACAAGGTGCGCACCGCCAGCCGGGGCGTGGCCCGGCTCGTCGACCTGGCCGTCGAGGCGGCCGGCGAGGACGACGTCGACCTGGCCGTGCACCACCTGGCCGCGCCACAGCGGGCCGAGGCGCTGCTGGAGACACTGACCGCCCGGCTGGGCGACCGCCTGCACCACGCGTACGTCTCGGAGGCGGGCGCGGTGGTCGCCGCGCACGCCGGGCCGGGCCTGGCCTGCGTGGTCGTGCACCGCCGGCCGCCCGCCACCGACTAACGTCGATCCCGCGACGGTCGTGCCCCGCCGACGCTGCCGAGCTGCCCCGCCGGACGGGGCAGCGGGGGCGGCCGACGCGCGGCCGGCGGCGCCGCCGACGGAATCGGGGAGGCTGCGATGTCCTGTGTGGTGACCGGTGGCGGACGCGGCGTCGGGCGGGCCGTCGTGGAGCGGCTCCTCGGCGCGGGGGACGCGGTCGTGGTCGTGGAGCACGATCCCGACGCGGTGGCCTGGCTGGCCGCGCACCCGGCCGCCGACCGGTTGGCGGCGGTCGTCGGCGACGCCGGCGACGAGCAGGTCGCCGCCCGGGCCGCCGACCTCGCCGAGGAGACCGGGCCGCTGACCGGCTGGGTCAACAACGCGGCGGTGTTCCGGGACGCCTCGCTGCACGCCGATCCGGTCGGCGAGGTGCTCGACCTGATCGGGCGCAACCTGCGTCCCGCCGTGGTCGGTGCGGCGACGGCGGTGCGCCGTTACCTGGCGGCCGGCACGGGCGGGGCCATCGTGAACGTCTCCTCCCACCAGGCTCGGCGGACGGTGCCCGGCTGCCTGCCGTACGCGACCGCGAAGGCCGTCTTCGGCCCGGATCCGGAGGCGCGCTGACTTGCGGCTTTCCGGGGCTTAGCACAGCTTGGGCATGATCAGGCGGTTGTCCACAGGGGGCCGCACCGTCCACAGCCGGCCCCGCGGCCCCCTCCCGACGGCCACCGCGGTCCTAGCCTCGCGTCGTGTCAGACGACGAGGAGACGGTGGTCCGGGAACGGCTGCGCCGGCTGGTGACGGGCCCGCCCTCGGCCGGTACGCCGGCGCGCGAGACCCGGTTCGCCGAGCACACCGGATGGTCTCCGCCGGCACCGGCCGGGACCGACCCGGAGTCGTGGCCGGGGCCCGGTCCCGGCGCCGCTCCGGCGTTCCGGTCGGCGCCGGCCCTCGCCCCGGTCCCGACCGGGCGGACGACGCCGCCGGAACCCGATCCGCCGCCCGAGACCACGGCGGCCACGGCCGGGGCGGCGACGTCCTCCCGGTTGCCGGGGCCGGACGCGTTCGACCCCGGGCGGCGGGGTGTGCGGGCGCTGGCCGTCGTCGCCGTGCTGGTGGTGCTCGGGGCCGGCTTCTGGGCCTGGCGGTCCCGACCGCAGGCCGAGCCGGTCCGGCCCGTGGCCACCGCCGAGCCGCCCGCGGTGTCGGCGACCGGCCCGGTGGAGCCGGGGGAGTCCCCCGCCGGCGAGCTGGTGGTCGCGGTCGCCGGCAAGGTACGCCGTCCCGGGCTGGTCCGGGTGCCGGCCGGCGCTCGGGTCGCCGACGCGGTCGAGGCGGCCGGCGGGGCGCTGCCCGGAGTGGACGTGGCCCTGCTCAACCCGGCCCGCAAGGTCACCGACGGGGAGCTGATCCTGGTCGGCGTCGCCGCCGCGCCGGGAGCGGCGCCACCGCCCGGCGCGGCACCCGGCGGGGCGCCGGGAGCGGCGCCCGGCGCGGGCGGCCGGCTCAACCTGAACACCGCGACGCTCGCGCAGCTCGACGCCCTGCCCGGAGTGGGTCCGGTGCTCGCCCAGCGCATCCTCGCCCACCGCGACCAGCAGGGCGGCTTCCGTTCGGTCGGCGACCTACGCCAGGTCGACGGCATCGGCGACGCCCGGTACGAGCAGCTCAAGGACCTGGTGACGGTGTGACGGCGGGCGGACCGCCCGCGCGGGCCGAGGGACCGCCGCCGGTGACGGCTGCCGCGGGCGGCACGCCGGGCGCCGCGGGGCGCCGGCAGGCGGAGGAGCCGGACCTGCGGCTGGCCGGCCTGGCCCTGGCGGCCTGGCTCGCCGCGCTGGCCGGGCTGCACCTGACCGCCGGCGTGACGCTGTTGCTGGCGGCGGTGGCCGCCGGGTTGGCGGGCCTGGCCGGGCTCCACCTCGTCGGCGTCCTCGGCCGGCCGTCCGCCCCCGTCCGGCGGTACGGCTGGATCGCCGTCGCGGTGCTGATCGGCGTGGTCTGCGGCGCGACGGCGACCGCCGCCCGGGTGTCCCTCCGCGACGCCGGGCCGGTACGCGCACTGGTAGAGGAGCGTGCCGTCGTCACCGCCGAACTGGTCGTCCGCGACGACCCCCGCCCCGTACGCGGTGTCGCCGGACGGCCGGCCACCCTGCTCGTGCCGAGCGAGCTGACCGGGGTCACCGGCCCGGACGGGCGGCGGGTCGTCGCGCCGGTCCGCGTGCTGGTCCTCGCCACCGACCCGGGCTGGAAGGGATTGCTGCCCGGGCAGCGGCTGACCGCCGAGGGGAGGCTGGCCGTCCCGCGCGGCGGGGACCTGACGGCCGCCGTGCTGAGCGCGGCCGGCCCGCCGGAGCGGCACGGCGCGGCGCCGACGTCGCAGCGGGCGGCCGGGGCGCTCCGCGCCGGCCTGCAACGCGCCTGCGCGCCGCTCCCCGACGAGCAGGGCGGCCTGCTGCCCGGCCTGGTCGTGGGCGACACGAGCCGGTTGCCGCCCACCGTGGAGGAGGACTTCCTCGCCACCGGCATGACCCACCTGAACGCCGTCTCCGGCTCCAACGTGGCCATCGTCGTCGGCGCCGTGCTGCTGCTGGCCCGTTGGGCGCGGGCCGGCCCCTGGCTGGCCGCCGGGCTCTGCGGGCTGGCCCTGGTGGGTTTCGTCGTCCTGGTCCGCCCCTCGCCGAGCGTGGTGCGGGCCGCCACGATGGGCGCGATCGGGCTGGCCGCGCTGGCGGCCGGGCGGCCCCGGGCGGCCCTGCCCGCGCTGTCCGCCGGCGTGGCCGTGCTGTTGCTGTTCGACCCGGAACTGGCCGGTGACGCCGGCTTCGCGCTCTCCGTGCTGGCCACCGGTGGCCTGCTGCTGCTCGCTCCGAGGTGGCGCGACGGGCTGCGCCGCCGCGGCGTGCCGGCCGGGTTCGCCGAGGCACTGGCGGTGCCGGCCGCCGCGCAGCTCGCCTGCGCCCCGGTGGTGGCCGGGATCTCGGGCACGGTGAGCCTGGTCGCCGTGCCGGCGAACCTGCTCGCGGTGCCGGCGATCGCGCCCGCCACGGTGCTCGGCGTGCTGGCGGCGGCAGTGTCGCCCGTCTGGCCCGCCGGGGCCGAGTTCCTCGCGTGGCTGGCCAGTTGGCCGGCCTGGTGGCTGGTCACGGTGGCGCGGCACGGGGCGCGGCTGCCGGCCGGGACGCTGCCGTGGCCGGGCGGGGTTCCCGGGGCCCTCCTGCTGGCCGGGCTGACCGTCGCGCTGCTGGTGGCCGCCCGACGCCCGGTGGTCCGCCGGCTGGTGGCGGTGGTCGTCGTCGCGGTGGTGGCCGGCGCGCTGCCGGTGCGGCTGGCGGCCCCCGGCTGGCCCCCGGCGAACTGGGTGGTCGCCGCCTGCGCGGTCGGCCAGGGCGACACCGTCGTGCTGCCGGTCGCCCCGGGCCGGGCGGTGGTGGTCGACGCCGGGCCGGATCCGGCGGCGGCGGACGGCTGCCTGCGCCGGCTCGGCGTACGCGAGGTCGCGCTGCTGGTGTTCAGCCACTTCCACGTCGACCACGCGGGCGGTGTGGCGGGCGTGTTCCGGGGACGGCCGGTGGACGCCGTGCTCGCTCCGCAGTGGGCGGAGCCGGCGGCCGGGCGGGACCTCGTCCGCGCCGAGGCGGCGGCGCACTCGACCGAGGTGGTCGCCGGCCGGGCCGGTTGGCGGTACCGGGAGGGTGTGCTCGACCTGGTCGTCGTCGGTCCGCCCCACCCGCTTCGGGGCACCCGGTCGGACCCGAACAACAACTCGCTGGTGCTGCTCGCCACGGTCGCCGGGGTGCGGATCCTGCTCGCCGGCGACGCCGAGACCGAGGAGCAGCGGGCGCTGCTCGACGGCGCCGTGCCGGGCGGGCGGCGGGCCGACGTGCTGAAGGTGGCGCACCACGGCTCGGCGTGGTGTCCGATGGTACCGTACTTCTTCCCCTCGGTCGACCAGCGGAGAACAGACCATGCGCGCGGCACTCTACCTGCGGATCTCTAAGGATCGGACCGGCGAGGCAGAGGGTGTCGAGCGGCAAGAGCAGGACTGCCGTGCGCTGATCGACGCCAAGGGCTGGACGCTGGTCGAGACGTACGCGGACAACGACACCTCGGCCACCTCGGGTCGCCGTCGACCAGGCTTCGAGGCGTTGATGGCTGCCGTCGAGCGGCGAGCCGTTGACGTGATCGTGCCGTGGAACGCTGACCGGCTGTACCGCACCCCCGCTGACCGGCTGCGGGTGGTCGAGGCTTGCCGGGCGCACGCCGTATCCCTCCACCCCGTACGCGGGACCGGCATCGACATGACCACCCCGAACGGTCGGATGGTCGCAGGCATGCTCGGCGAGATGGCGTGGGCTGAGGTTGAGAACAAGAGCGATCGGCAACGGCGAGCCAACCGGCAGGCAGCAGAGAAGGGCAAGCCGTGGATGACGGGCCCGCGCCCGTTCGGCTACGAGAGAGCGAACGGCACGCTGGTCGAGCACCCGACCGAGGGACCGTTGGTGCGGCAGGCGTTCACGCTCATCACCTCGGGTGCCTCGCTTCGCTCGGTGACCCTGATGCTCAACCGGGCGGGTGCCCGGACCAGCCTCGGCAACGAGTGGCGGCACAACAACGTGCGGGTGATGCTGCTCAACCCGCTGTACGCCGGTCTCCGTGCGTACGCGGAGATGCCCCCGCTCGGCGCGAAGCAGTCTGCCCGTTCCCGTCCGCCGGTCGAGCAACGGAAGCTGACCCCGGGGACGTGGGAAGCGTTGATCCCCGAGGACGTGTGGCGAGCATCGGTAGCCGTGCTGCGCGACCCTGCCCGGACCACCAACGTCGGCAACTTCTCAGCCGTGCGGCACCTTGGTAGCAACCTCTTCCGCTGCGGGCGTTGCGCCGACCAGCTCGGCACCGAGGCTGACGCCAAGCGCAGCGGCGAGCCGGTGATGGGGGTCAACTACACCAACCCGAGGCGCGATGGCCAGCAGGGGCACCGCGTCTACAAGTGCAAGCGATGCCATGCCAGCAGGCGAGCCGACCCTGTTGATGCGTTCATCGGCGAGGTGATCGCAGCCCGGCTCGACCGCAGCGACGTTGCCGACCTGGTCGCCGTCGAGAAGGCGAGTGGCACCGACCTTGCCGTGCTGCGGCGTGAGGCGGGGGAGTTGCGTGCCCGGCTCGACGTGCTCGCCGATGCGCTCGCCGATGGCGAGATGACACGGGACCAGTTCGCCCGAGCCAACCGGCGCGCGCAGGAGCGGCTTGCAGAGGTTGAGGGTCGGTTGGCCGAGGCTGGCAGTAGCCACGTGCTCGCCGGCTTGCACGGTCCAGGGTCAGGGCGACGCTGGCTCACCTCGGATGACATCCAGTGGCGGCGGGCCGTGCTCGCCGCGCTGGTCGAGGTGGTGTTGCATCCGGTCAAGACTGGTCGACCGAAGAAGGGCGAGGAGATCGACCCGACCAGCGTCGAGTTCCGCTGGCGGGGATGAGGGCTTCCGACATGTGTCTCAGCCTCGCCTGGTCGCCAAGGTCATCTACTCTCGTAGATACTGTCAGTGACGCCACGGACCAGGGGGGACGGGAACGCAGGTCACATGGGCAGACGCGACAGCAAGCTGATCGATGAGATCGAGCGGGGCGCGCTCGACGGCGGTGTCTCCCTCGCAGACACGCTGCGCAAGTGCGTGGCTCTCGGTGGGCAGACCAGGTCTGCCGAGCTGCGAGACTGGGCAAGGCGAGAGCTGAGCGGGTACGGCCCGGACGACGAGCTACCCGAGTGGCGCAAGGTGATCGCGCCCATCCTGTTCGACGGTGTGAACATGCGCGCGACCTTCAAGGGGATGCAGGTCAGCGTGACCGAGCTTCCGGACTTCGCGCGCGACTCGTACTCCAACGAGGTGGAGTTGCGGGGCGGTGTGGGCGAGTTGGAGGCATGGCTACGCGAAGCCGACGAGGGGACGGTGCGCCTCGGTCTGCCGGGTGGGGCCGAGCTGGCGCACTACATCAACCTGCACAACGCCGGGCAGCGCATCGATCGGTTCTACTGGGGCGTTAGCACGACCGCTGTTCATGGCGTGCTGGATCGCATCCGAACCTCGCTCACGGCGCTGGTGGCAGAACTGCGAGACGGGATGCCCGATGATGCAGACAAGCCGTCGGCGGAGGTGGCCAACCAGGCAGTCCAGTTCATCGTCACTGGGAAGCGTCATCGGGTGACGATCAACAACGCCCAGGCGAGCGGCGAAGCCACAAGCAGTATCGGGCAAGCATCGGAGCAGGAGCCCGAGTCGCCGGGATGGAAGCGCTGGGCGAAGGTGAGCGGCATCATCGCCTTGGTCCTCACCGTCGTTGGCACTGTCGCAGGCGTACTTCAGTACCTGGCCGGGTAGCCGACTGGTCCGGCTCGACGTGTCCGTCGATGTCCCTGACCGTGCTCGCCTCGGCCTACGATTGACGATCAACAACGGAACGGTCTGTGCCAACCAACCTCGACGGGTTGGTCTTCATGGGTAGCCGCCAAGAGACTGCCTCACCCACCCCCAAGAAGGGGCTGTGAGAGCGCCAGTGAGTGCTCTCTATTGATGTGGTGGGTGAGTGACCGGCAGGATAAAGGGGGCGTTGTGTCGCCCGCTACCGACGCGCATAGGCAGGTGGAGTAACGTGCACAGCGTTGCACCGCGATGCACTGGTGCAACGAAGGAAGCCCCGCCCCACGGTTACCAGGCCCCAGGGCGAGGCGTCCAACGGTGTGATGGGGGCTCAGTTGACCAGCGGTCAGTTGGGCCCGCATCCGTTTCCGGCCAGCGTCACCGCTAGCCCTGCCGCATAGGTGAGCACCTTCAACGCCAGTGCCACCCACTCGCCGACATCCCGCCACCGGTTGGCGTTGGTCCGCCGGCTTCTCCTCGGGCCCGAAGGCCCCTTACGGCGCATTCCCACTCGCCGCCCCCTCCAAGATCGCAGGATCGGGAGATCGGTTCGTCCCCCGGCCGTCGGGGCGACCCGAGCGTGCCCGCCTTGATCTCGGAGACCAGATCGGCAGTTTCGCTTGCGCCGGGAACACCATAGCGACCGGTACGGGTGACCTGCGTGTCGGACTACATCTTCGTACGGACGTGCTAAGTGGAGGGATGGCGGGCCGGCGGGGCGCTGACCAGGGAAAACGGTGGAGCAAGACAGGTTGAGTGCCTTAGTGCAGGTATATGGCGACGCGTGGAAGACGGAGTCAGAGAACTTCTTGTGCAGCTCCGGCACCTCGACGATCAGGTTGTCCATCAGCGGGCCGTCGAGGTTGGGGATGCCGATCGGGTCGAGGTGCCGGCAGGCACCACCACGTTCACTGCGGGAAGTTGTGCAGCGCGATGCAGTCCACGATGAAGAAGTCGTTGGCGAAGCTGCGCGGGGGGGTGGGGGCATGACCCGTTCGACCGGCCTCCCTGACCGCCAAGTGATAGCAGCGGAGATCGCGCGCAGCCCCAGGGGATTTTAGAACTGACCCCCTCATGGGCCCTGGGCGACACCTGTCCAGGGCCCGCAGGGACGTGTCAGCGTCGTTTCTGCTCAGCCATCTGCCGAGCCCACTGCGCGAACCGCCGCGCCATGGCCAGGTACCCGGCTCTCAGTTCGGGGTTGGTCTGCCTCATGGCTGTCTTGTACCAGCCTTCCGCGTGGTCACGGAGAACCTTGACCGGATCGACGACCGGATCAGGTCTGCTCACTGCTTCACCTCGCTCTCCGCCGCCGTGATCGCAGCCTCGATCTCGTCGAGGGTCGGTTCACGGGGAGCCGGCGGGCGCGGCGGCTCGATGGCCACACGGAGGCGCAGCCGGTCAGCCGGTGGGATGATCACGCCGCGCAGTAGCCGATCTACGGTCTCCAGTGCTACGGCGCTCTTGCCCTTGGTGCGGCCTCGGCTGGCGTACTCGCCGTTGAGGTAGGCACTTAGCTCGCCGAAGCAGAACTTGGCGTAGGCCCAGTCAACGCCGGTCATGATGCCGGCTTGCGGGGAGTCCATCAGCGCCAACCACATCTCGCGTGCCGTTGTGTGCCAATCGGGATCGGCAGGTGGGATGAGTACCTGCGCCTCACCTCGGAGGATGAACACGGGGGCAGCGTTCCGCTCTGCTCTGACCTGGTCGCGCTCGCGGCTGTAGTCGTCGGGGTTCCTCACGCGGCCACCTCCTCGACGTCGACCAGGTCGCCGGCAGGGTCGAGCAGGGTCCAGGTAATCGCCCTGCCGATCGGGATCAGCTCGCCGCCGACCGAGTCCCAACGGGCCAACCAGTACTCATCGAGAGACTTGGTCCGCTTCTCCCATACGTTGCACGCTAGGTGTGCCGTCACGGCGTTGTCGTAGGTGTGGCTGCCGCCATCGGCCAGCGGCACGGTGTGATCAACGGATGCCGAGCGAGGGTCGGTGCCGGTCTCCCGTAGGGTCGGCTCTCCGCACAGAAGGCAGATCCAGCCGTCGCGCTCGAACACGTCGCGGCGCTTGACCAGCTCGACCACGGGAGCGCCGTGGGCGCGGGCACGCCGCTTAGCCATCTCGGCCCAACGGGCATCCTTGCCGGCATCGGTCTTGCGGTGGGCCTTCTTCCATGCCTTGCGGCTGTCCCTGTGCCGGGCGTTGCGTTCCGTCACGTTGCGCCTCGCGGCAGCCTTCTCCTTGCACCGTCTCGTGCAGTAGATGGCGCGGGCAGGCTTGCCCTCCATCGAGCCGCCGCAGTGTCGGCACTCCCGTTGTGCATGCTGTTGCTCGTTGGTCTCGCTCACTCGGATCTGTCTCCATGCAGAGTCATGGGCGCTCCCCGTAGCCCGCTGAGGGCCACGGAGAGCGCCTGTCGTTGATCAGGGATGGTCTGGTCGGGGGGTGGCGCCTACGGGCTTCTCGCGCCGCTTCAGCCGCTTGTGGCTGGCTCGGCATGCGTCACGGCAGTAGAGGGAGACTCGGCCGCTGTTGACCGGCACGGCGTCGCCGCACCAGGCGCACGGCTCCGCCGTGTCCGGCTCTTGGCCCACGCGGAGAACGACGTCCCCGCTACGCCTCCACCTCATGTAGTGCTTCTTGCAGAGCCCGCGCGCCCAGTGCTGGCCGGGGCAGCCGAGCACTGTGCACTCATGGCGGAAGCTCTTGCGCGTACGGGAGTTGGTCATGGTGATGCCTGGCGTCCAGGGCAGGGCACTCCGCGGAGCACCCTGCCCGATCGCTCCGTCAGGCAGCAGCCTTGCTGGTCAGAGTCACTTCAGCCGTGACGTCCAGGGCGCGGCGGTCACCGAACATGGTCGGTTCCGCGCTGGCCAGCTTGACCGACTCGACTCGACCGAGGCCGGGCGAGAAGATGCCGGTGGTGTCCTCGATGCCGCCGGCCACGAAGCGGGACAGCTCGGGGAAGTCGATGTCCTGGTTGATGCCGTGCACGATGAACTGCACCCGCACCTTGCGCCGGACGGTGTCGCCGTCGCGCGACTGCGAGACCACCTCGCCCGACTCGCGCCGGGACATGATGGTGTGGACGTTCGCCCACCGGTCGGTCCGGTGATCAACGACGTACTGCTTGCTCCGCACGGCGGCGAGCCCGCCCACCTGCCGAGCCAGGGTGATGCCGGTGGCGGTCGAGCGCTCCTCGATCACGGGCATCAGCGGCGCAAGGTCCTTCAGGAAGACCGAGAGAACGAAGTGATCCGGGCGTACGACGATGCTGTCTCGCACGTCGGCGTGCCCGGCGTCGCGGATCAGCTTGTAGACCGCCGTACCGCAGGCGTCTCGGATGGTGGCCAGTCCGTCAGCGGGTACCGCCACGAGCAGGTGAACCTGCCCGGTCATCCGGCCGGTCTTCGTGTCGCAGTCCGCGCCCTCGGTCTGGTACAGGTACGCCGCCGGAGTGGTCAGCTTCTCCGGCCGCTGCGGCACCACCTCGACCGGAACGCCGAACAGACCGAAGTTGAACCGGTTCTCCTCGATGACCGACCGCAGGTACTCGGCGAGCACGGGGTTGGTCTGCCCCTCGTACAGCTTGACGGCGCGCTCGGCGGCAGGGATGCGCTTGCGAGCCATGCCGAGCAGGTGCTCAGTGCGCTTGATCTCCGCCTCGGCGGTGGCCAGGTCGAGCCCGGTCACGGTCTCGTCGCCACCGTCGAGCCGAGCGAACAGCTCATCGGCAGCTTCCTTGGCCTGCTCGTGCTCGGCCTCCCGCTGACTGACCAGGGCGAGGGCCTGGGCCAGAGCCTCGACGGGGGTGGGGGTGGTGTTCTTCTTGGCGGTAGCCACGGTGTTGGAACCTTCTTCCAGATACGACGAAGGGCGGCCGGTCGGCCGCCCGTGGGATGTGTTGCAAGCCCTGAATCCGTCATGATCACGAGATGGACATGGGGAACCCGAAGGAAGTCAGGGAAGAGTTCGACAAGCTCATGGTTGCTAGCGAGATGGGTACGCCTTCGGAGCTGGACTCGCGTGGTCGTGCAGGCATCGGCAAGTTCGCTGCCAACGCGCGCCGGCTGCGTCAGGGCGAGATCACGCCACAGGAGTTCGACCGGATCATGAGCGAGGACGATTGACGGTCGCCGGGCTTCAGCCGGCTAGAGAGGCTGAGGCGGACCAGTGGTGTACGGCGATGCTCAGTCCGCCATCGGACTGGACGCGCGTTGCCCTGTGCTGGCGTAGCTTCAGCTCGACGCCAGGTAGCGCGGTCATCAACTTCGGCAGCACGAAGCCGGTGACGTTGTCGACCAGGTCGAGCGGCGAGAGTGTCAGCGGCTCGCCATCGCTGAAGGTCAGGACCAGGAGGCGACTGACCAGCACCCCGCCTCTGGCATGTCCCCGCCCGCGTAGCCGGATCGCCGGCCGCGTGGGCGGCGGCAGGATCTCCGTCCGGGGTGGGGTCGGCTCGATGTCGATGCCGTCATAGCGAGCCCGGAACACTTCGGCGACAAGCGCCGGCAGGATGGGGTCGAGGCTCACGGGCGAACGTCCCGCCAGGCGATGCGGTGGTAGCGGCTGGCCTGATCGAGCGCAGCTCGGGCATCGGTGACCAGAGCCGTTGCCCGGCTCAGGTTCTCGACGGCGGCGGCGATGAGATCGGGGGCGGCATCCGCCGCCTGCAAGCGGGCGAGATCCGCAGCGGCGGAAGCCTTGGTGTCGAAGGCTAGGGCGTAACGCTGTTCGGCGAGTTGCCGAGCCTTGCGAGCGTCGGCGCGGGAGAGGGTTTCCACTGGTTGATGCTCCTGAGGGCATACGAAGAGAGCCGGCCTCCGGCCGGCTACTGCTGGTGTTGGGTGTGCTGTGAGTGCCGGCCTCCGGCCGGCATCTACTGGCTCTGCTGGTGATGGCCCCTCCGGGGCCTCATCTCCTCGCCGCTGCCTGCAAGCCTGCCGCAGGGGTACGCACCGCAGCGGCGCAGTGCGAAGCGGGTGCCGGGCGGTAGGGCCTACGGCATGGTCAGCTTCGCCAGCGTCCAAGGATCTTCATCCTCGGTGGGGGTGAAGGTCTCGACGTCGGCGGGATGCTGGCTCGGCCTGGTGAGGATGCCGACCGGCCTCTTGGTAGATGTAGAGGTAGATAGAGGTAGAAGGTGCGACTCTGTGTCGCACTCAGTACGACTCTGTGTCGCACTCGGCGGACATGGTGTCGCACTCGGCTCTGACTGCGACTCTCGGCGAGGCTTGCGAGTACGACTCTGTGTCGCACTCGGGGAGACCTGGCCAGGCGAGTCCGACTCTCTGTCGCTCTCGCGAGTGCGACTCTCCGTCGCACTCGGTTCCATCTTGAACCAGAGATCAACCCGTCGCCGGCTGCGCTCGACTCGGTCGAAGTACTTCAACGCTTCGGCCTGGTCCTCGGCGAGGGCCCGCTCAGCGGTTCGCCTGGAGAGCCCGGCATCGCTGGCGATCATCTCAAGGCTCGCCCTCACCTTGCCGTCGCCGTTGTTGGTCCGCAGGACAGCGAACACCAACACCGCCTTCTGCGGCGCGGTCAGCTTGTCGTCCTCGCGGACGGCTCGCATGGTGCCGAACGCATCGAACTTGGGTGGCTTGCTCACGGGGTCTTCACTCCCTCGGGGATCGTCATGATCCACACGTCAGGGGCGACCGGGATCAGCCAGCCCTTGACGACCAGTGCGTCTACGTTCTCTCGCACCTGGTCCACGGTCATGCCCGTGTCTCGCGCCCACTCTTCGAGCGTCATGCGGAACGGTGGGCTGACGCTTGCCGTCGCCGGCTCCCGGCTCCGCTTGCGCTTGCGGCTCACTGGTCGGTCACCTCCTGGTCTCGTCCGCCGATGGGAAGTAGGCGATGCCGTTGAGGGGCCGTCTGCTCGCCGCGCCGCTGATGCTCCGGTGCCACTCGGCAAGCTCTGACGGTCCGTCGTCGCCGATGCCCATGGGGTCGAGCCCTCCGGACACCTCCGGCGGTTCGATGGGCCCTCGGCTGCGCTCGATGCGCTCGGCTTCCCGTGCGGCACGCACGCGCTCGGCATGCTCGGCTCGCTCGGCTTCCAACGTCTCGGCGATGGCAAGGGCTCGGTTGATGCTGGCGTAGCTCACTGGCCGCCCCAGAGGATCAGGAACAGGGCGAGCGAGGCCGCGCTGAGCAGGTGGCCAAGGACGACAAGCTGGGTGTAGCTGAGCTTGGTCAGTGGATACACGGTTACTGGTCTCCGTTCAGGGTGCCGGCGAAGAGTCCGCGCAGCCTGGCTCGCTGCTCGGGGGTGAGGGGTGGCGCTTCCTGGGCGATGCGTTCGGCGATGCGCCGCAGCTCCTCGGTCAACGGCCCAGCTCTCGGCCGTACCGCTCAACCTCGGTCAGCGGGTAGAGCACCCTGCCGAGGTGCTTGACGTAGCGCATCGGGGAGCGCCCCTCGCTGCGCTGGTTGATCAGCGTCCGCGCGCTGAGGCCAAGACGCTTCGCCGCTTCGATGGTGTCCAGGTAAGTGATGCCGTCGATTACATGCACTGCTGGCCGCTCCGTTCCGCCCACGTGCGGGCATGAAGAAGGGGCAGCCTCAACGGCTGCCCCCTCGGTTGGGTGTGAAGTAAGACTTGACCTACCTGCTCATGGCCAAGAAAAAAGCCAGGCCAACCGGCCTGGCGGATGAAGCCTCTACCTATATATCCCCGGTGATCTTGGAGTTATGCACCCCTGTCGTGACCGAGGTCACCGGCAAGTCTCCGAGGTGAACCCTCTACCTATGTATCCGCTCGGATCTTGGAGTCTTGACGACGATCGTGACCACGCTCACTGGCAAGCCTACGAGGTGAACCCTCTACCTATGTATCCCCTCGGATCGACCCGGAAGTCAGGGTGCCGTGGCCGAGGTCACCGGCAAGTCTCCGAGGTGAACCCTCTACCTATGTATCCGCTCGGATCTTGGAGTTTTATAACCAGGTGTGACCGGAGTCACCGACAAGCCTCCGAGGGAGAACCCTCTACCTGTGTATCCGGGCCGACTGAGCCGATAGTCAACGTGCCGTGACTGGGGTCAACCGGCAAGCCTCGGAGGTGAAGCCTCTATCTACGTATCCGGGCCGTCTGGCGCGGAAGTTGCGCCGCCGTGACCACGCTCACTGGCAAGCCTCCGAGGTGAACCCCTCTACCCATGTATCCCCCTTGATCTTGGAGCCTTACCGGCGATCGTGACCACGCTCACCCGGCATGCCCGGACAAGCCAACTGCCCGCCACCCTCGGGATCAGGGCGACGGGCAGTCAGTCAACCGGTCGGGCTACCCGGTGATCACCGGGGCGACCATCGGGGGCGTGGCCGTCCTGACCCAGTGCTCGACCTGGTCGCGGTGGGCGGTTGGCAGCGCGGCCCTGATCGCGTCAACAGTGGCGTCGGGACCCATGCCGGGGTCAACGAAGATGACCCCGAGGGAAGGGGCGACCACGGCGGCAGACCCGGTGCGCGCTTGGATGATCTTCACTGGCTGATCCTCTCCTCGTTCTTGGCTCCTGCCCAGCGGGCAAGGTCTGCTCTCGCGTACAGGTCTGCGTTGCCGCTCTTGCCCCTCGCGGTGGGCACGTTGCCCACCTTGCGCTGTAGGCGCTTCTTCGCTGCGTCGAGCTTCCACGGGATCACTCCGGCGTCGATCGCTTCGCGCAGCGTCAGGAAGTCCCCGGCAGGGCTTGATAGGCCGTTGACCTGGGATGTCTCCGGGGACCGGGGACATGCAAGCGCCCGAGCCTCGCTCGCGGTCAGGTAGGCAACCTGCGTCTCGGTGGCTTGCCCGCCGATGACCACCTGCCACCGGCCGAGGGTCCGCGAGGCACGCGGCATGGCTGCCTCGGGTACCAACATCTTCCAGTTGTTCGCCGTGTACCGGGCGAGGCACCGGATGCCGAAGTTCTCCCGCGCCTCGGGTCCGCCGATGGCGCGGGCGGTGAGCATCTGCGCGATGGCCAGCACGTTGACCTTGGCGCTGCGGCCCATGAACAGCAGGTCAGCCAGCGCCGACACGGCAGGGGAGCGCTTCGGGTCACCCTTGCCGCGAGCCTCGGCCCAGAAGTTGACCAGTTGCCCGATGGTCGCGTTCAACTCCTCGGCGATGACCAGCACGCGCGGACCGGGGTCCCAGTCCTCAGCCTCGTGCATAGCCAGCGTGTTCCGCTCATCGGCGAGCGCGGCCAGCCTGACCAGCGCGTCATGCATCTGCGCCGGCTTGGTGCAGTAGTCGACCCCGGTCAGACCGAGCGCCCAACGGTGCGAGCCCTTGCGGTCGAGGATGACCACCCGGCCACCTCGGGCGAGCACCTGCACGGCGACCAGCTCGGCGAGCACGCTCTTGCCCGCACCCGTACCGGCAGAGACCGCGATGTGCGGCGAGTCGTCCCGCAGCGACAGGATCAGCGGCCGATCGCCTGCACCCTGCCCGATGTAGAACTCCCACTCAGCCAGCCGGGGCAGGTGCTCGGCGACCTGGTCGACACCGACCCGAGCCGGCGGACGCTTACGCACTGTCCACGTAGCAGTCACCCGCGGACCGACCTGGTGCCAGTGCTCGACCAGGTCAGAGACCGGGATCTTGCTGCCGATGATCGAGGAGACCAACTGCCGCTGTTCCTTGGTCAGGTACGGGGTGTCGGCAACCAGCTCGATACGCGGACCCATGTCGCCGTCGACCGGCCGGCGGAACACAGCCAGCCGAGAGGTGACCGGCTCGGCGGCACGCTGCACCGACCATGCCGCCCGCTGAGCACGCTCAGGCAGCCACCGGATGATCGGCTCGACGTGCTCGCCGTACCAAGCCCGTACGGCGGTCTCGGCAGGGCTGAGCGGCTTGGCCAGCCTCGGGGTGAGGTTGCCCAACGTCGGGTCGACGTGCAGGCGTACGCCGGTCTGTAGGCCCATCGCCGGCGCAAGGGCAGCCAGGGTCGGCGCGATGTACTCGCGATTGAACCGGCGCATGGTGAACCGGCGACGCACTCGCCAGCCGGCGACCAGCGCAGCCGAGCCGACCAGTGAGCCGACCTGCTCGGGCTGAGCCGCTGCCAGTGCAGCCGTAGCGGGCACGCTGAGCCGGATCACCTGACGCTGCCAGCCGGTGAGCCGACCAGCACCCCGGCTCAGGTACGGGTAGCCAGCCTTGCCGCTGAGCGGCCTACCGGAGACGTACCGGTAGGCCACCCGCGACACGGTGTGCTTGCGCCGCAGCTTGCGGATAGCCCGCTCAAGCTCGGTCACGCCGCCACCCCCGCAAGCTCAGGCGTACGACCGTTGGCAGCAGTCTCCGCAGGCTGCGAGGTGGACGGCGAGCCAGCCGAGCGGGTAGGCCGGTACCGCTTCACCGTCGCCAGGGACACCCCGGCAAGCTCAGCGATCCGGGCGTGCGTCGCCTCGGGCTCGGCGAGGTGAGCCGACATGATCCGGTCAGCCGAGGTGAGCGAGCGGGGAACAGGCTTGGTGCTCGGCTGGCTGGTCCGCTTGACCGGCTGAGCCTTGACCGGCTCGACGGCAACCGGCTCAGGCTTGCTTGGCTCAACGGTCGGCAGAGCGGTCGGCAGCCTCACCGGCTCAGGCTTGCTCGGCGCGATGGTCGGGCGGCTCACCGGCTCAGGCTGGTTGATCAGCTTGCCTCGCCGAGACAGCACCTCGACGGCGAGCAGGAAGGCGACCGGGGGAACGGCGGCAACGGCTCGGGCAGTCCACGTCGGGTGAGCCGAGGCGATGTTGGCAGCCAGCGTGGCGACGATGCCGAACGCGACAGCCAGTCGAGCGGACAGGCGAGGCTTCCGGTTGCTGCGCTTGTCGTCGAGCATCGCCAGCGTGCCGACCAGGATCAGACCGTCGATGGACAGGGGCAGCACCGACGCGACCGAGACGTGCTCGCCAGCCTGCCGGGCGACCTTGAAGATGTGCGAGAACGATGCGTAGCCGGCGACCAGGGCAACCAGGCCGGTGGTCAGCCGAGAGGTGATGGCAGTACGGGACACGGCGAGGCTCCTCAGAAGCGGGTGGGGACGTTAGGAACGTCCGAGAGGTGGGCGATGTCGTCGGCGACCTGCTCTGCGTGGCGCTCGCTCAGCCGGCGAGCGATGACGAACGGCGCGAGCATCGAGAGCGGTCCGCCGATCAGGACCAGGGCGAGCGCGTAGGCGGCGGTGGCGTTCATCGGCCACCCGCCAGCGCCTCGGAGCGGCACGGTCCGCAGTTGTGGGCGAGGGAGCCTCGGTGCCTCGGGCACTGGTCGGTGCCGGCGACAGGCGGCAGGGCTGCACCTCGACGCTCGGGGTACGGGTAGCCACCCGGGCGAGGGGTGGTGGTGTTCTTGTTCTTGGGAAGGAAGCGACGCCAGTCCCGCGCGCCAGCGCGGTTCTTCAACTTCCCTTGGTCTTCAACACTTCGGGTGTCACCCTGGCTGTCACCCCCGGTGCCCTGATCTGTCACCCCGGCCGGCTGGTTCGTCACCCCCTGCGGAGCGGATGACACCCCCTGACCGAGGACCAGGCGGTAGACGCGGGTGGCGATGCCGGCAACCTTGGTGACGACCAGGCGACCGAGCTGCACCAGCTTGGCGAGCGCCCGCTGTACGGTCCGCTCGGAACAGCCGGCGTACTCGGCGATGGTGGCGACAGACGGCCAGGCGTTGCCGTCGTGGTTGGCGTGGGCAGCGATGGCGATAGCTACGGCACGCTCGTTCTTCCCGAGGTCACGGGTCGCGAGCAGGGCAGACTTCACAGCTACACTCATGGGCGGCGGACCTCCGATGTCCGTCAGACCCCGGGGTCAGTGTTCGCAGCACTGCCCGGGGTCGCTTGCTATTCCGGTACCCGCCGCGCTCATGCGTCCGCCTACCAGGATCCGGCCTTCCTGGACGCGGTCCGCCCGGCGGTCGCCCTGGTGCCGGTCGGGGCCGGCAACACGTACGGGCATCCGCACCCGGCGGTGCTGGGGCGGCTGGCCCGGGGCGGGGCGCGGGTGCTGCGTACGGACACCGACGGGGACGTGGCAGCGGTGCTCGGCCGGTCGGGCCTCGCGGTCGTGACGCGCGGCACCTCGCCGGGTCGGCAACCGTAGGAGTCGATGCCAATTCTCGGCTTTGGCGGCGTACTGAGATAAATGTCTGGATTTGCACTGAGTGCGGGCTCTGCCGTCACAGAGCGGATGACCAGGCTGGATCGGGCCGCCGGCCGTGCGAATATGGGCGGCGTGACCGCCGCCAGCCTCGCTCCCATTCTGCTCGTCCTCGGCGACGAGGAGCTGCTCGCCACGCGCGCGGTCACCGAAGCCGTCGCCCGGGCCCGCAGTGTCGACCCCGACGTGGACGTCCGCGAGTACCAGGCCGGCGCCCTGGCCGTCGGCGAGATCGCCGAGATGCTCAGCCCCTCCCTCTTCGGCGGGCGGCGGGTGCTGGTGCTCCGCGCCGGCCAGGACGCCCGCAAGGACCTGGTGGCGGCCCTGCTGGCGTACGCGAAGAACCCCGACCCCGAGGTGCAGCTCGTCGTGCTGCACCTCGGCGGGGCCAAGGGCAAGGCGTTCGCCGACGGGCTGAAGGCGGCCGGCGCGACGGTCGTGCCGGCCGCCAAACTCAAGGGGCACCGCGACCGGGTGGCGTTCGTCCGCGACGAGATCCGCCGCGCCGGCGGGAAGTGCACCGACGACGCCGCCGAGGCGCTCATCGCGGCGGTCGGCAACGACCTGCGCGAGCTGGACGCCGCCTGTTCCCAGCTCATGGCCGACACCGACGGCCGGATCGGCGCCGACACGGTCGCCCGCTACTACCGCGGCCGGGTCGAGGTGAGCGGCTTCACGGTCGCCGACGCCACCATGGTCGGCGACGTGCCGGCCGCCCTGGAGGCGCTGCGCTGGGCGCTGCACGTCGGGGTCGACCCGGTGCCGATCGCCGACGCGATCGCCGACGGTGTACGCACCGTGGCCCGGGTGGCGTCCGCCGGTCGGGGCAGCCCCTACCAGTTGGCGAGCAGCCTGGGCATGCCGGCGTGGAAGATCGAGCGGGCGCAGCGCCAGGGGCGCGGATGGACGCCCGAGGGCCTGGTCGAGGCGATGCGGGCCGCCGCCGAGTGCAACGCGGCCGTCAAGGGCGGGGCGGACGACCGGGCGTACGCGCTGGAGCGGGCCGTCTTCTCGGTCGCGGCCGCCCGGCAGGGTGGCGCCCGGTGAGCGGAGCCCTCCGCGGCTCGTGGGCCACGATCCCCGCCGACGAGGAGCGCTACCGGCCGCTCTACGCCCGGCTCCTCGGGCTGCGCGTCGTCAACCCGGGCGGGGTGCTCTGCTTCCTCTTCTTCGAGGGCGCCGTCGCGCTTGCCGCGCTGCTCGCCCTCGCCGAGCTGGTCACCTGGTGGGCGGTGCTGATCCTGCCCGCGACGGTGGCGGTGATGGTGAAGCTCAACGACATGGTGGCCGCCATGGTGGTCCGGTCCGCGGCTCTCGTGCCGGAGCAGGAGCGGGACCGCTTCCGCCAGCAGATGCAGCCCGTGGTCGGGCGGGCCAGGGTCGACTGGATCACGCACAGCGTGCCCGGCGTGGTCGTCACGGCCGAGCCGGTGGCGCGGGCGGCCGGTGACGGGACGGAGACCCGTCGGCCCGCCCAGCCGTGATCCGCAGCCTGCTCAGCCGTGATCGTCGGCACGCCGGAAGCCCGGCCGGGTTCTCCCGGCCGGGTGGTGGTGCGGAACGCAGAAGGGCAGACAGCCGGAAGCCCCGGGGATTGCCCGGGGCTTCCGGTCAGGTCTGAGGTCGCCGCGTCAGGCGGAGAGCGACACCACGCGCTTGGCGATCGCGGACTTGCGGTTCGCGGCCTGGTTCGAGTGGATCACGCCCTTGCTGACCGCCTTGTCCAGCTTGCGCGAGGCGTCGCGCATGAGGATGGTGGCCTTCTCGACGTCACCAGCCTCCGCGGCCTCGTGGAACTTCCGGACGGCGGTCTTCAGCGACGACTTGACCGACTTGTTACGCAGCCGGCGCTTCTCGTTCTGCCGGTTGCGCTTGATCTGGGACTTGATGTTCGCCACGCGACAGCCTCGTCTTGATAGCTCGGGTTGGTCTGCTTTTGCGCGCGACGAGCAGGCGTCATCGCTGCGCGAAAAGCCAGGTTACCAGGTCGCCCGGGACGAGCCAAAACGGCTCCGCCCAGGCCCTGGTGGGGCCGTGTCCGGTCGGGCACGGGCCGGTCAGGAGCCGGACACCGGTTGGGCACGGGCCGGTCGGGAGCCGGACCCGGCCGGGCGCGGGCAGCCGGGGCGGGGAGTCCGGCCGGCGCGTGCGGAGGCCCGGGTACCGGCCGAGGGCACAGGGGGGTCAGGCCCAGCCCTGCCGGTGGGCGAGCCAGGCGAGTGACTGCTCGCCGCTCCACCGCTGGTGCGCCGGCAGGTGCGGCGACGCCGTCGCGGGCGCCGAGGCGGCCGTGGTGAGAAAGTAGCCGGACAGGGCGGCCAGCGTGACGTCCAGCGCGTCCGGGGGCGCGCCCGCCGCCGCCGGATGCCGGGCGAAGAGCGCGTCGGCGTCCAGGCCGCCGGCGTACGCGGTGAGGAGCAGGCTGACCAGGTCGAACCAGGCGGGACCGTGGCAGAGCCAGGTCCAGTCGCAGAGCCAGGCCCGGCCGGTTCCGTCGATCAGCACGTTGTCCAGCCGGAGGTCGCCGTGGATCAGGCCGCTCGCCCCGGCGGCGTACCCGGGGAGGCGGGACTCCAGCGCGACCAGGTCGGGCAGGCGGTCGCGCACCCGCTCGGGCAGCGGCGGCGACGGCTCCCGGCCGGCGGCCACCTCGCCCCACCAGAGGATGTCCTCGCGGGCCAGGTCGGCGAGGTGGGGCAGCCCGAGCGCGGCCAGCGGGGCCGGGGGCGCGGCCAGCGCGTCGGCGACCTCGGCGTACCCGGCGAGGGTGGCGGTCAGCTCGGCCGGGTCCCAGGGCAGCCGGGGCGTGTGGCCGTCGACGGCGTCCAGGCAGAGCACGAACCAGCCGGCCTCGTACAGCGTCCAGCGGGGGCGGGGAGCCGGCAGGCCGTCCGGAAGCCGGTCGAGGATCGCGGCCTCCCGGGCGTACCAGTCGACCAGGCGCGGTTGCTCGGCGGCGGACGCGGCCTTGACGAAGGCCCGGTCCCCGGCGGCGGTGGTGAGGACGGCGGCGAAGCCCCGGGTGAAGCCGGCGCCGGCCACGCGGGCGGCGACCACCGGGGCGCCGATCCGGGCGGCGATCGCGGTGCGCAGGGCCGCGGGCAGCGTCTCCCACGGCGGCCGGCGGGCGGTGGCGTGGTACGGCACCGGGGGCGGGAAGGTCGGGGTCACGCCACCATGCTGCCGGGGCACCGGGCACGGGGCACCGTGCGGGCCGCGACTCGTCGGGGTGTTCCCGCTGCCGCGGGAGGGGCGGCGCGGTCTGCCAGACTGCCAGGCCATGAGGACCGACGACTTCTGGCAGTTGATCGACCGGGCCCGGGCGGGCGGCGGGGGAGAGCCGCACGCGGTCGCCGCGCGGGCCGTCGCCCTGCTCGCCGAGCGCGACCCGGACGACATCGTCGGGTACGCCCGCCACCAGGCCCGGGTGCTGTCGGCCTCGCACAAGGCCGACCTCTGGGGTGCGGCCTACCTGATCAACGGCGGGGTGTCCGACGAGGGCTTCCACCACTTCCGGGGCTGGCTGATGGCCCAGGGCCGCGAGGTCTTCGCCCGCGCCGTCGGCGACCCGGACTCGCTGGCCGGGCTGCCGCAGGTGCGGGCGGCGTCCCTCAGCGGCGAGGAGTTCTCGGCCGAGGAGATGCTGGCGGTGCCGTGGGACGCCTACCGCAGGGCCACCGCCACCGAACTCCCGGCGGACCGGGAGCCGGCGCCGGTGCCGGACCTCAACGACCTCTGGGACTTCGACGACGAGGAGGAGGCCAGGCGGCGGTTGCCCCGGCTCGCCGCCCTCTTCGTGGAGCCGCCCGCCGAGTGACGCCGGTCGGGGCGTCGGCGGAGTGACGCCCGCCGGAGGCCCGGCGCGGGGTCGCGGGGTGATCCTCGGCGGTGGGGATCGCCCGCGCAGTGGGCGCGCGGCGGCGACGTGGGAGCATAGAGGGGGCCGGCGTCGTGCCGGCCCGCTCACGTCAGCCGACCAGAACGGACCGCTGTGCCACCGACGCTCGATTCCGGCGCGAACGCTCCTGGTGCCACCGACCCGGCGCGCATCAGGAACTTCTGCATCATCGCCCACATCGACCACGGGAAGTCGACCCTGGCCGACCGGATGCTGCAGCTCACCGGCGTGGTCGACCCCCGGCAGATGCGTGCGCAGTACCTCGACCGGATGGACATCGAGCGCGAGCGCGGCATCACGATCAAGAGCCAGGCCGTCCGGATGCCCTGGACCGTCCGGGAGGGCGACCGGGCCGGCGAGACCGCCGTGCTCAACATGATCGACACTCCGGGCCACGTCGACTTCACCTACGAGGTGTCCCGGTCGCTGGCCGCCTGCGAGGGCGCGATCCTGCTGGTCGACGCCGCGCAGGGCATCGAGGCGCAGACCCTGGCGAACCTCTACCTGGCGCTCGAGAACGACCTGCACATCATCCCGGTGCTCAACAAGATCGACCTTCCGGCCGCCCAGCCGGAGAAGTACGCCGAGGAGTTGGCGCGCCTCATCGGCGGCGACCCGGCGGACTGCATCAGGGTCTCCGGCAAGACCGGCGAGGGCGTGCCGTACCTGCTCGACGAGATCGTCCGGCAGTTCAAGCCCCCGGTCGGCGACGCCGAGGCGCCCGCCCGCGCGATGATCTTCGACTCGGTCTACGACGTCTACCGGGGCGTGGTCACCTACGTCCGGGTCATCGACGGGCGGATCAGCGCGCGTGACCGGATCAAGATGATGTCCACCGCCGCCGTGCACGAGCTGCTGGAGATCGGCGTCATCTCGCCGGAGATGGTGAAGGCCGACGCGCTCGGCGTCGGCGAGGTGGGTTACCTGATCACCGGCGTGAAGGACGTCCGCCAGTCCCGGGTGGGTGACACGGTCACCATCAACTCCCGGCCGGCCGCCGAGGCCCTGGGCGGCTACAAGGACCCGAAGCCGATGGTCTACTCGGGCCTCTACCCGATCGACGGCTCCGACTACCCCAACCTGCGCGAGGCGCTCGACAAGCTCAAGCTCAACGACGCCGCGCTCGACTACGAGCCGGAGACGTCGGGTGCGCTCGGCTTCGGCTTCCGCTGCGGCTTCCTCGGCCTGCTGCACCTGGAGATCATCCGGGAGCGGCTGGAGCGCGAGTACAACCTCGACCTGATCTCGACCGCGCCGAACGTGGTCTACCGGGCCATCACGGAGGACGGCCAGGAGATCGTCGTGACGAACCCGAGCGAGTACCCCACGGGCAAGATCGCCGAGGTGTACGAGCCGGTCGTGCGCGCCACCGTGCTGACCCCGAACGACTACGTCGGCGCGGTGATGGAGCTCTGCCAGGGTCGCCGGGGGAGTCTGCTCGGCATGGACTACCTCTCCGCCGACCGGGTGGAGCTGCGCTACACGCTGCCCCTCGCGGAGATCATCTTCGACTTCTTCGACCAGTTGAAGAGCCGCACCAAGGGCTACGCCTCGCTGGACTACGAGCCCTCGGGCGAGCAGTCGTCCGACCTGGTCAAGGTCGACATCCTGCTGCACGGCGAGCCGGTGGACGCGTTCAGCGCGATCGTGCACAAGGACAAGGCGTACAACTACGGGGTCACCATCGCGGCGAAGCTGCGCAACCTGATCCCGCGCCAGCAGTTCGAGGTGCCGATCCAGGCGGCCATCGGCAGCCGCGTGATCGCCCGGGAGACCATCCGCGCGATCCGCAAGGACGTGCTCGCCAAGTGCTACGGCGGTGACATCAGCCGCAAGCGCAAGCTGCTGGAGAAGCAGAAGGAGGGCAAGAAGCGGATGAAGATGGTGGGCCGCGTGGAGGTCCCCCAGGAGGCCTTCATCGCCGCGCTCTCGTCCGACTCCGGGGACGGCAAGGCCCCCGGCAAGAAGTAGCGGTCCGGCTCCGCGCAGCGGCCGGCGTCCCCTCGCAGGGGCGCCGGCCGTTCGCGTACCCAGGAGATTTTCAGCCTCTGGCAGCGCTCCCACCTGCGGGTTCGCGTCAGTCGGGAGGGTGGCGGTCGATACGGCCGGTTTCGGTTTTCGATGCGTCGGGCACTTAGCGGTCACGACAGCAACCGCACAGAACGTGCGAAATCGCTTTAGGAGGACGACCGTGGAGTTCACCGTCTGGGGCATCATCACCGCGCTGGTCGTGGGTCTGATCGTCGGCGCGCTGGGCCGGCTGGTCGTGCCGGGCCGGCAGAACATGCCCATGTGGCTGCACATGCTGATCGGCGTCGGCGCCGCGCTTCTGGGCACGCTCGTCGCCCGGGCCTCCGGCTTCGCCGAGACCGCCGGCATCGACTGGCGCGAGCTGATGCTGCAGGTGCTGTTCGCCGCGATCGGCGTGGCCCTGGTGGCCGGTGTCGGCCGTCGCCGCGGCGTCTCGCGCTACTGACCCCGCACCACGCGCCTCGACG
>NZ_JBFAVI010000043.1:0-44067 GCF_040679695.1 Micromonospora sp. NPDC052213 | reverse complement strand
GGCGGGGGGCGCGACCTCCAGGCGCTCGCCGTCGTTGTCGAGGACGGTCGGGTCGGTGCCCAGGTGGCGCCAGCGCCAGCGCGAGCACGACCAGCGCCGGCCCGAGCAGCTCGACCGAGGTGTTGCCGAGCAGCACCCCGATCCCCGCCGGGACGAGCGCCCCGCCCAGCCCGGCGGCGCCGATCTGGAGCCCGATGGTCCGGTCCGCGTGCGCGGCGCCCACCCGGTCGACGGTGGTGAGGGTGAGCAGCGGGAAGACCGGGGCGGCGGCGAACCCGACGACGAACAGCCCGGCCACGGCCAGCCAGGCCGGGGCCGGGGCCGCGATCAGGGCCGCGCCGACGGCCATCCCGACCAGGCTGCCCCGCAGCACCACCCCCGCGCCCAGCCGCTCGGCCACCACGCCCTGCACCACCCGCCCGACGAACAGGCTCGCCCAGTAGCCCGAGACGCAGATGCCGGCCAGCGCCGCCCCGAGGCCGCGACCCTCGGTGAGCAGCAGGAACGCCCAGAGCCCCGCGGCCACCTCGATCGCCACGTAGACGGCGAAGGCCAGCGCGCCGATCCAGACCGCCGGCAGCCGCAGCGTCTCGCGTACCGGCGTGACGGTCGGCGGGGCGACGGGCGCCGCGCCGGCCGGTGGCCCGGCGGGCTCGCGGGCCGGGGCCCGGTCCCGCCAGGCCCGGACGGTCAGCGCGAACGCGGCGGCCAGGACGAGCTGGGCCGTCGCCACGAGGCCGTACCCCCAGCGCCAGGCCAGCCCCGCGCTGAGCGCCCCGGTCATGATCAGCGGTCCGAGCGCCACCCCGAGGCCGAAGAAGGCGTGCATCCAGTTCATGTGGCGCGGACCGAAGGCGCCGGCGGCGTACGCGTTGAGCCCGGAGTCGATCGCGCCGGAGCCCAGACCGAGCACCAGGGCGCAGCCCACCATCAGGGCGATGCCGGGCGTCAGCGCGTAGCCGGTGAGCGCGAGGCTGGCCAGCAGGGTGCTGCCGGCGAGCAGCCAGCCGACCCCGAGCCGGGCCAGCGTGAAGCCCGCCAGCACGCTGGAGGTGAGGTAGCCGGCGGTCCCGGCGGTGAGCACCAGGCCGACGGCCTCGGTGGGCACGCCGAAGTCGGCCCGGATCGAGGGCCAGCCCACCCCGATCAGCCCGTCGGGCAGGCCGAGGCTGACGAAGGCGAGATAGGCCAGCAGGAGCAGCGAGGCGCGGGGCGGGACAGTGGACACGGACGACCATCCTGCCTCGTGTCACCGGCGCCGCGGCCGGGCCTCCCCCGCAGGGACAAAAAGTGCGGTCCGGACGGGTGGAGAAACGGACAGCTCATCCAGAATCGGCCGTTCGGCTGACGGCAACCCCTGGGTCGCGCGCAAGACTTTCGGGATGCAACAGGGCTCCGGCTTCCTCTCCACGCGTCAGCGCCGCCTGGCTTGGCTCGGCTTTCTCCTCGCCGCGCTCCAGGCTCCCGTCTCCGCCAAGCTGGTCTCGGACGACTCCTGGTTGTTCAGCCTCTGCGTGGCGCTGATGGTGGCGACCGTGATCATCGCCGACGACGCGGCCCGCCGCCGCCCGGCCGACGCGCGCTCGACGGACTAGTGCCGCGGCGCACGGCAGCGCACGTCGGACGCCCCCACGAGCCAAGGATGTCGTCACGTCCGCGGTGGCCGCGGACATCGCGGCCCTCGCCGCGCGGGATCAGCCCGGCTTGACCGCGATCGCGCCGTCGACGGTGCGCAGGATCAGGCGCAGCGTCTCGTGCCGGGAGGCGCCGGTCTCGGCGACGTAGGCCCAACCGGCGTACAGCTGGGACCAGACCAGGCTCTGCACCCAGTCCGCCGGCAGCTCCGGGTCGATGGTCCCGTCGCGGTGGCCGCGCTCGACCATCGCGGCGAACTCCGGATCGCAGCCGGCGGGCCCCTCGGTGGTCGGGGCGGCGACGAGGCCCGGCTCGGTGAAGATCAGCGAGAGCAGGCTGCCGAGGTCGAAGTACTCCTGGCAGAGCCGGCGCACGGCCGACGCCCCGCTGCCCTCGGCCATCCGCGCCTGGGCGGTCGCGCGGGCCAGCCGGGCACCGGCCTCGGTGCCGACGGCGGCGAGCAGGTCGGCGCGCTCGGCGAAGTAGCGGTGCAGCGTCGTACGCCCCACGTCGGCGGCGGCGGCGATGTCGCCGAGGGAGGCGGCGGGATTGCGCCCCAGCACCTCGATCGCCGCGCCGACGATGGCCTGGCGGGTCCGGGCCCGGCTGCCGGACACCTGCGTATCGGTCACGCGGCGAGGATAGCAATACGTCGTTTCGGTATAGCGCTTGACTGGATTGGAACACCATTGTTCCATTCAGGGCATGACCTCCTCCACGCCGGCGCCATCCCGGTTGCGTACGCTCGCGTCGTTCCTCGCCCCGCACAGGCGGACGATGGCCCTGGGGCTCGTGTTGGGGCTCGCCGCGAACGCGGCCGGGCTCGCGACGCCGATGGTCACCAAGTGGGTCCTGGACACACTGGGCGCCGGCGGGTCGATGGCCCGCCCGATCTGCCTGCTGCTGGCGCTCGTCGTCGTCGGCGCGGCCATCTCGCTGTGGCAGTGGCGGCTGCTCGGGACGCTGGCCGAGCACATCGTGCTCGACGCCCGGGCCGCGATCGTCCGGCACTACTTCCGGGCCCGCGTCGGCGACCTGCAACGCCGACCCACCGGCGAACTGGTCACCCGGGCCACCTCCGACACGCAGCTGCTGCGCGAGGCGTCCGGCAGCATCGTCGGCCTGGTCAACGCCGGTATCGCCCTGGTCGGCACGCTGGTGCTGATGGGCGTGCTCGACCTGTTCCTGCTGGGCTGCACCATCGTGGCCGTGCTGGTCGTCGCGGCGGTCATGGGCGCGCTCATGCCCCGCATCGCGGCGGCGCAGGCCGCAGCGCAGGAGTCGATGGGCACGCTCGGCGGCACGCTGGAGGGGGCGCTGCGCGCGATCCGGACGGTCAAGGCCAGCCGGGCCGAGGCCCGGTTGACCGAGCGGATCGTCGCCGACGCGCGGCAGGCGGCGGCGCACAGCGTACGGGCGGCGCGGGTGACCGCGTCGGTCTGGACCATCGCCTGGACGGGAATCCAGCTCGCGGTGATCGCGATCCTGGGCATCGGCGCCTGGCGGGCCCAGCGTGACCTGCTGGAGATCTCCAGCCTGATCGCGTTCCTGCTGTACACGTTCCAGCTCATGGGGCCGATCACCGAGCTGACCCAGAACACCACGGCGTTGCAGGCCGGGATCGCCGCGGCGGGGCGGATCCGCGAGGTCGAGACCATCCCCGCCGAGCCCGCGGGCCCGGTGTCCGCCCCGACGGAACGCCCGGGCATGCCCGACGCGGAGCAGCCGGTGCTGGTGTTCCGTGGTGTCACCGCCCGGTACGGGCCGGACGCGCCCGCCGCGGTGCACGACATCGACCTGACCATCCCCCGGCGGGGGCACACCGCGATCGTGGGGCCGTCGGGGGCCGGCAAGACCACGCTGTTCTCGCTGATCCTGCGCTTCCTGGAGCCCGAGCGGGGGCAACTGCTCCTCGACGGCCGCCCGTACGCGGCCCACGGACACGACGAGGTGCGGGCCCGGCTCGCGTACGTCGAGCAGGAGACCCCCGTGGTGCCCGGCAGCATCCGCGACAACCTGCGCTTCACCCACCCGGACGCCACGGACGACGAGATCCGGGCGGTTCTTCGCGCCGTCCGGCTCGACGACAAGGTCGATTCACTGCCGGACGGACTGGACACGTCGCTGTCGTCGACGGAGGTGTCCGGCGGGCAGCGCCAGCGCATCGCCCTGGCGCGGGCCATGCTGCGCACCCCCGACGTGCTGCTGCTCGACGAGGCGACCGCGCAGGTCGACGGGCTGACCGAGGCGGCGTTGCAGGAGTGCGTCCGGCAGCGCGCGGCGGCCGGGGCCGTGGTGACCATCGCGCACCGGCTCTCCACCGTGCTCGACGCCGACCGGATCGTGGTGATGGAGCACGGCCGGATCCGGGCCCAGGGCACCCACTCCGAGCTGCTGGCCGGCGACGACCTCTACCGCCGGCTGGTCGTGGCGCTGCGCATCGCGGCCGAGGAGCACGCGGTGGCGGCGCGCTAGCGCTCTGCCGGAGCGCGCGTCGCGGCCGGGGCGCCCCCTGGGCGCCCGCGCGGGGCCGCCTCCGGCGCGCCTCGTGACCGGAGGACGGCCGCTAGCCCGCTCCGCCGGGGCGCGCCTCGTGGCCGCGGCGGCCCCGGCTCCGCCGCCGCTCCTTCATCTCCGCCTCGTAGAGGTGCCGGCGACCGTCGACCAGCTCCTCGCGGGCCGCCCGGTCCAGGTCGCGGAAGAGGGCGTAGTACCCGTCGTCGAAGTCCTCGACGATCTGGAACGTCCAGCGGCCGGCGATCACGTTGCGGCCCAGCAGCTCGGTGTCGATGCGCTCGGCGATGTGCGGGTGCCCGGCGGCACGGAACATCTCCACGGCGTCGTCGAGCATGAGGTCGGCGTGCCCGACGAGCTGGTGCAGCGAGTAGAGGTGGCCGCGGACCCGCTCGACGCACTCCAGCGCCTCGCTGAGCTTGCCGAGCGCGGCCACCGTCTCGTCGCTGACCCCGGCCGGCCGGCGGTGCCGTTCGTCCGGTCCGTCCACGTGTTGTCCCATCCGTTCCTCCACGGTGTCGGCTGCGCCCGTCCGGGCGGTTCTCCTCCTGCCCCGCCCGCGCCGGGTCAATCCCGGTGGGCCGGGTTGACCGATCGGTGGAGGACCAAAAACCCGCCGAGTGGCCGAGGTCGACCGGGGAATCGGCCGGATAGCCTCGTTTCCCATGCGTGTGCCGTTCAACCGGGTCGAGGCCCGTTCCGCCGCCGGCTCGGCGCGAGCCACCCTGGCCCTCCTGTCCGCCTCGGTCGGCGTCGAGGGGCTGGCCGCCGCCGCGGCGCGGCCGGGGCTGCTCGCCCTGGTCGACCAGCACGCCGCGGCGGTGCGGGAGAGCCTGGACGGCGACCGGCGGTCGCTGAGCGCCGCCGCGCTCGCGGGCTACGCGGAGGGCGTACGCGCGGCCGCGCTGGAGCACGGCTGGGAGCCGGCGGCGGCGCCGGTGGACTGGTCCGAGCCGGACTGGCTGCTCACGCGGCTGCTGGCGGTCTGCGCGCTGGCCCGCTCGCTGGGCACCCCGGCGCCGGGTCCGCTTCCCCGCGTCTGAGCGGGCCGACCGCGTCCGCCGGCACGCCGGAGGGGCGCCCGCCACGTTCGCGGACACCCCTCCCGACTGGCCGTCACCGGCTCGGTCACCGGCGGAACTGCTGGGTCTCCTCGCCCACGTTCCCCGACTGGTAGGTGCCGCGCCCGCCGGCCATCGTCGACTCCTGCGGCATGACCTGGGTGCGCTCGGCCGCCGCCCGGTCGGCCATCTGCCGGCCGACGTCGGTCTGGCCGGCCTCCCGGGCCCGGCGGTGCTCCTCCACCGCCCGCGACTCCTCGGCCATCCGGTTCAGCCAGCCGTCCCAGCGGTTCTGCATCGGCTTCACCAGACCGCCGCCGACGCCGACGATCAGGATGCCGGCCACCGTGGCGAGCACCGCGATCAGCACCGGTGTCGTCACCGTGGTGGCGATGCCCACCTGGTTCAGCGCGGCGATCACACCCAGCGCGAGGATGAAGATCGCCGTCAGGTCGGCCAGGATCTTGCCGTACGCGAGCCCGCCCAGCGCCCCGGTGACCAGATCCCGGACGGCGTTGGCGATCGCGGCGGCCACGACGACGATGATGATCGCCACGAAGGCGCGTGGCAGCCAGGCGACCACGCCGCGGATCAGGTCACTGATCGCGTTGGGTCCCCAGACCCCGAAGGCGAACTGCAGGGTGAACAGCAGCACGGCGTAGTAGGCGAGTCTCGCCAGGATGTCGCTGGCGTCGTACTTCGTGCGTTCCAGCGCGCGCTTGATGCCGCCCCGTTCGACCGCTTTGTCGAAATTCACCCGTTCCAGCGCCGCATCGACGATTTTCAGCACGGCTCTGGCGATGAGCCATCCGACCACGAGGATCGCGATGAACGCGACGGCCCGCGGTATGAACAGCAGCACCGACCTCCACATGTCGGCCACGGCGTCGCCGATGTCGACCTGCCTGACCGCGAGGGTTTCCGGCATGATGTCCCTCCTGTCGCATGGACTGCGTCGGGCGCTTACCCGGTCGCCGACGCGGCACGCCGTGCCGGTCCCCGTCTTTTTCCCGACATGTCACCGCAGACCCGTCCCGACCTGGCCGAACATTCGCCGTGGACGACGCGCGGGACATGATCGGGAACGGGTGCCGGTTGGTCCGGTTAGGCTGCGGTCATGCCAGGAACGGTCGGACGGGTCCCCAACCCACCAGCCCCGGTGTCGGGGGCGCCCTCCGCCTCGGGCGCGGCGGCCGCCGTCCTCGGCCACGACTGGGCCGGCACCCCCCTCGGCCCGTGGCACTCGTGGGACCCGGCGGTCCGCGCGACGACCGAGGTCGTCCTCGCCTCGCCCGTGCCAATGGCCCTCACCCTGGGCGCCGACCACCTGCTGCTCTACAACGACGGTTACGCGGAGCTGATCGGCGACCGGCACCCGGGGGCGGTGGGCCGGCCGGCCGGCGAGGTGTTCCCGGAGGTCTGGCCGATGCCCGGGGTCGGCGACGCCGTCGAGCGCGCCTACCGCTCGGGCGAGCCGTTCCTGGAGAAGGAGTCCACCCTTCCCCTGCGCCGGCGTACCGGCCCGGTCGAGCAGCGGGTCTTCACCCGGGGCCACTCCCCGGTGCGGGACAGCGCCGGGCGGATCGTCGGCGTGCTGACCGTGGCCGCGGAGACCGCCCAGGTCACCCAGCAGTTGCAGAGCCTCAGCGACTTCGCCGCCGCGCTCGCCGGCACCCTCACCCTGGACGACGTGGCCCGGGTGACGCTGCGCTACGCGATCACCTCGTTCGACGCCGACCGGGTCTCGTTCGCGGTGGACGAGGGCGGCGGCGGGTGGCGGATGGTCCGGCGCGTACGCGGTGAGCTGATGGACGAGGCCGACGAGCGGCTCCCCCCGCTGTGGCGGCGCATCCCGCCGGACTGGGAGGGCCCGGTCGCGTCGGCCGCCCGCACCGGCGTGCCGCTCTTCGTCGACGACGGCCAGCCGCTGCGGGAGATCGCGGTGGACCGGCACGACCAGAAGATCCGGGCGCTGGCCGCGGTGCCGCTGCGGGCGTCGGTGGTGCGCGGCGGGCTGGCCGTCGGCTACCAGGCCCCGCACGTCTGGTCGGCCGCCCAGCGGGCCCTGCTGGCCGCGTCCGCCGAGCTGGTCGGCCAGGCCGCCGAGCGGGCCCGCCGGTTCGAGACGCAGCACGGTACCGCCCAGCTCCTGCAGCGCAGCATGCTGCCCGAGCACCTGCCGGACCTGCCCCGGATGCGGATCGCCGCCCGCTACGACCCGGGCGTCGACGGCAACGCCGCCGGCGGGGACTTCTACGACGCGTTCCTGCTGCCGACGGGCGGTCTGGGCGTCGTGCTCGGCGACGTCGCCGGCCACGACGTGCAGGCCGCGGCCCGGATGGGGCAGGTCCGGGCCGCGCTGCGCGCGCTGGCGCTGACCGACCCGCGCCCGGACGCCGTGCTGGCCGGGCTCGACCGGCTGGTCACCAGCCTGGGCGCCGAGGGCGACACGCACGAGCTCTTCGTGACCGTGGTCTTCGGGGTGGTCGACGCCGAGCGGCAGCAGCTCACCCTGGCCAGCGCCGGCCACCCCGCCCCGCTGATCCGTCGGTGCGCCCCGGACGGCGAGCCGGTCGCCGAGTACGTCGACGTGCCCGCCGGCGCCCCGCTGGGCCTGGGCTGCCGGCCGCCCACCGCGACGGTCCGGTTCGCCCCCGGCGACACGCTGCTGCTGTTCAGCGACGGCGTGGTGGAGCGGCGCTGGCAGGGGCTGACGGCGGGCCTGGACGCCCTGGCCGAGGCGGTGGCCGGGGCGGGCAGCGGCGACCCCCGCGCGCTGTGCGCGGTGGCGACCGCGGCGGTGCCCGGCGCCACCGAGGACGACGTCGCGGTGCTGGCGGTGGAGCACGCGCTGCGGCCGAGCCGGTCGACGAGCATGGAGGTGCCGGCCGAGCCGACCGCGCCGAGCCGGGTGCGGCACTGGATGACCGGGCAGCTCACGGAGTGGCAGGTGCCGGAGTCGATCATCGGCGCGGCGGTGCTCTGCACCAGTGAGCTGACCACCAACGCGCTGCTGCACGCGGGCACCGCCGCCCGCGTGGAGATCGACCTGAGCCCGGAGCGGCTGCTGGTGTCGGTCGCCGACTCGGGCACCCGGGGCACGGTCACCCGGGCGCAGACCGACACGCTCAGCAGCCGGGGCCGGGGGCTCGGGCTGATCGAGGAGCTGAGCGACGCGTGGGGGACGGACCCGACCGTACGCGGCTCGACGGTCTGGTTCGAGCTGCTGATCCCGTCCGACTGAGCGGTGGCGTCAGCCGGCCCGGCACCGGGTAGGAGGAACACATGCCCACCGAACAGCCCGCCGGTGTCCTCTTCGACGTGGACGGCACCCTGGTCGACACCACATACCTGCACACCGTGAGCTGGTGGGAGGCGCTGCGCCAGACCGACCGGCAGGTACCGATGGCGGAGATCCACCGCGCCATCGGCATGGGTTCGGACAAGCTGCTCGACCACCTGCTCGGCCCGGAGCGGGACCGCGGCGCGGACGGGAAGCTGCGGGACGCCCACGACGCCCCTTCGCGGAGTACTGGGAGCGGCTGGTCCCGCTGCCCCGCGCGGCCGACCTGCTGCGGGCCTGCGCGGAGCGGGGGCTGCGGGTGGTGCTGGCCACCTCCGCCGCCGAGCACGAGGTCGCCGCGCTGCGCCGGGCCCTGGCCGCCGACGACGTGATCGACACCGTGACCTGCGCGGCGGACGCGCAGGAGAGCAAGCCGGCACCCGACATCCTGGTGGCCGCGCTGGAGCAGTCCGGGCTGGCCGCCGAGCGGGTGGTCTTCGTCGGCGACTCGGTCTGGGACGTCGCAGCCGCCGGCGAGCTGGACATCCCGTGCGTCGGGCTGACCTGCGGCGGGACGAGCCGGGGCGAGCTGGCCGGGGCCGGGGCGCTGGCCGTCTACGACGATCCCGCGGCCCTGCTCGCCGCCCTCCCGGACTCGCCGATCGCCGCGGCGTGACGGTCGCACCGCACCGGACCGGGACACGAGGTCGATCGGGACAGGAATACGAAAAGACCTCCGGGGGCAAGGACTCTCTCCGCCTGCCCGCACGCGCGGGCGACGCGGAGAGGTGGTGTCGTGGAGCCGGTAGACGTGGCGTTCGCGGTGGTCGGTCTGGGCGCGCTGCTGGCGGGGGTCCTGCCCCGGGTGCTCGAACGCCGGCCGCTGTCGATGCCGATCGCCTTCCTCGGGCTCGGCATGCTGGCCTTCGTCCTTCCCACCGGGCTGCCGAACCCCGATCCGCTCGCGTACCCGGAGATCGCCACCCACCTCACCGAGATCGGCGTGATCGTCGCGCTGATGGGCGCCGGCCTCAAGATCGACCGGCCGCTGAGCCGGGCCCGTTGGTCGTCGACGTGGCGGCTGCTGGCCATCGCCATGCCGGTGTGCATCGCCGCGGTGGCGCTGCTCGGCTGGTGGTGGGCCGGGCTCGTGCCGGCCGCCGCGCTGCTGCTGGGGGCGGCCCTCGCCCCCACCGACCCGGTGCTCGCCGCCGACGTGCAGGTCGGCGAGCCCACCGACGTCGAGGACTCCGAGGACGAGGTCCGCTTCGCCCTCACCTCCGAGGCCGGGCTGAACGACGGGTTGGCCTTCCCCTTCGTGTACGCGGCCATCGCCATCGCCACCACCGGCCTCGCCCCGGCGGACTGGCTGGGCCGCTGGCTCGCCGTGGACGTGCTCTGGAAGATCGCCGCCGGGGTGGCGGGCGGCTGGCTGATCGGCTGGCTGCTCGGCAAGCTCTTCTTCCGGGCCCCGAGCGAGCTGCGGCTGGCCCGGCACGCCGAGGGCTTTCTCGCGCTCGCCGCGACCTTCCTGGCGTACGGGCTGGTGGAGGTGGTCGGCGGGTACGGCTTCCTGGCGGTCTTCGTGGCCGCCCGGGCGATCCGGGCCGCCGAACGGACCCACGAGTTCCACTCGGTGCTGCACGCCTTCGCCGAGCAGATCGAGCGGCTGCTGACCGTCATGCTGCTGCTGCTCTTCGGCGGCGCGGTGGTGGGCGGGCTGCTGGCCCCGCTGACCTGGCCGGCCGCGGCGGTCGGGCTGGCGCTGGTCTTCGTGGTGCGGCCCCTGGTCGGCCGGCTGTCCCTGCTCGGCGCGCCGGGCCGGCCCGCCGAGCACTGGGTGATCGCGCTGTTCGGCATCCGCGGCGTCGGTTCGCTCTTCTACCTCGCGTACGCGACGGCGAAGACCGACTTCGCGCAGGCGGACCTGATCTGGGCGACCGTCGGCCTCGTGGTGATCGTGTCGGTGGTGGTGCACGGTGTCGCGGCGACCCCGGTGATGCAACTGCTGGACCGCAGGGGTGAACGCACCGCCGACGCGTCCGAGCGGGGCCGCGCAGGCGAGCCCGTCGCCGCCACGAGCTGACCGGTCGGCTCGGACCGGGGCGACCGGTCAGTCGGCGGCGGGCGCTCGGCCTGGCGGGGGGACCGGTCAGTCGGCGGCGACCCGCGGTCCGGGCGGGCGGTCGTCAGGTCAGGCGGGCGACCAGGGCGCGGCCGAGGTCGCGGCCCGAGAGCCAGGCGCTCTGCACCCGGGGCTCGCCGAAGGCGTCGCCGGCCAGCCCGACGCCGTCGGCGTCCAGGTGGTAGGTGCCGCCCCGGCCGGCCGTCGGCTTCGCGTACCTCCAGCGGTGCACGTGCACGTGCTCCGCCGGCTCGGGCAGCCCCAGCAGGTCCCGGACGGCCTCCTCGATCGCCGGCCCGGCGCCGGTGGGCTGGGCGAGGTGGCCGGCGGCGAACCCGGGCGTGGTGTGCGCGACCAGCACCGGCGCGCCGTCGCCGCGCCGGTCGCCGTCGTCGCAGACCAGGCTCAGCAGCGGATGGTCGTTGACGAACGCGCCCCGGAAGGCGGCCCACCGGCGACCCGGGAAGCGCAGGACCCCGGCCAGCGACGGCGACCACCGCTGCGCCTGCACGACCCGGGTGGCGGCGTCCAGGGCCGGATCGAGCAGCAGGGCCGCCTGCGGCCCCGGCATCGCCAGGGCGACCGCCTCGCAGGCCCGTCCGTCCACCACCGGCCCCGGCTCGACGCCCAGCACGAGCCGGTCGACGGTCACCGGCAGGTCCCGGGCCAGGTGTTCGACCAGCGACCGCAGCCCCCGGGGCGCCGCCCAGCGCATCGGGCCGGGCACCTCGCGCCGGCCGTCGGCGCCGTACGCGACGAAGGTGTCCGTCCACTCCCGGGCCAGCCCGGCGGTCCGCCACCCCTCGACCACCTCGGCGAAGTCGGGATCGCTGACGGTGAGGTACGCGGCGCCGGTGTCGGCGGGCCGGCCGTCGAAGCGGCGGCTGGCCAGCCGGCCACCGGCGACCCGGGCGCGCTCCCGGATCTCCACCGGCACGCCGGCGCGGACCAGTTCCGTCGCGCAGGCCACCCCGGCGATGCCGGCGCCGACCACCACCACACCCGCCCGGCCCGTGCTCACCGGGTGATCGTATGCGTCCCGGCGCCCGGCGGGCGGACGGGATCGACCCGGGTATGTCGGCGCGCGTGGGCCGCCCGGCGGGCCGGCGGGACGGGTGGGGTTCGAGCCGGATCGCCGGTGGACGGCAGGACCGGTCCGGGGATCCGCATGGATCGGCCCGGGGCGGGGTATTGGCACGTCTGTTCGAAGGAAGGTGGAGATGATGGCGGACCGCGACAGCACCCGGGCCAACCCGCAGGGCGCGATCAAGGACCCCGACGAGTGGGTCACCGGCGAGGAGCCGCCGACGGCGGCGCAGGAGTCGTACCTGGCCACGCTGGCCCGCGAGGCCGGCGAGGACCTGCCGGAGGGGCTCACGAAGGCCGAGGCGTCCAAGCGGATCGACGAGCTCCAGGAGGAGACCGGCCGCGGTCAGTGACGCGGCGGGAGGCGGTGCGACTCGACCTCGTCGAGCCGCCCCGCCGCCACCCGCGCGGTCACGAAGGTGGCGTACGGCTGGGCGCGTCGATCGGTCGGCGAGCCCGGGTTGAGCAGGCGCAGCCCGCCCGGGGCGACCGTGTCCCAGGGGATGTGCGAATGACCGAAGACGAGCAGGTCGGTGTCGGGGAAGCGGGCCGCGCAGCGCTCCTCGCGCCGGGTCTTCGGCCCGGTCTCGTGCACGACCGCGATCCGCAGCCCGTCGAGTTCCACCCGGGCGATCTCCGGCAGCCGGGCGCGCAGCGCCGGCCCGTCGTTGTTGCCGTACACGCCGACGAGCCGGCGGGCCCGGGCGGCCAGGGCGTCGAGCAGCGCCTCGTCCACCCAGTCTCCCGCGTGCAGCACCACGTCGGCGGCGTCGACGGCCGCCCAGAGCGGCGCCGGCAGGTCCTTGGCCCGCGCCGGCACGTGGGTGTCGGCGGTGATCACCAGACGCATCCCCCCATTCTCCGCGACGGCGGTGCCGGCGCCCACCGCCCGTCCACCCGGCTTAGGATCGGGACGTGGGCGCTGCCGCGGTGGTCGAGGGGCGGTCGGCGCCGGTGGGGGCGCTGCTGCGGCAGTGGCGGGAGCGGCGCGGGCTCAGCCAGCTCGCCCTCTCGGTCGAGGCGGAGATCTCCACCCGGCACCTCAGCTTCGTGGAGACCGGCCGCGCGACGCCGAGCCGGGAGATGGTGCTGCGGTTGGCCGAGCACCTCGACGTGCCGCTGCGGGACCGCAACCGGCTGCTGCTGTCCGCCGGGTACGCCCCGGTCTACTCCCACGCGCCGCTGGACTCCCCCGAGCTGCGCCGGGTCCTCGACGCGGTACGCCGGGTCCTGCGCGCGCACGAGCCGTACCCGGCGGTCGCGGTGGACCGGCTCTGGAACCTGGTCGCCGGCAACGCCGCCCTGCCGCTGCTCACCGAGGGCGTCGCGCCGCACCTGCTCCGGCCGCCCGTCAACGCGCTGCGGCTGGCCCTGCACCCCGAGGGCCTGGCCCCCCGGATCGTCAACCTCGCCGAGTGGCGCGACCACCTGCTCGGCCGGCTGCGCCGGCACCTGGGACTGACGGCCGACCCGGAGCTGACCGCGCTCCACGAGGAGCTGCGCGGCTACCCGGGCGGGTCGGCCGATCCGGACGCCGAACTGCCCCGCGCGGGTGACGTCGTGGTGCCCCTGCGGCTGCGCCGTCCCGGCGGCGAGCTCTCCTTCCTCAGCACCGTCTCGACCTTCGGCACCCCCCTCGACGTGACGGTCGAGGAGCTGTCCATCGAGTCGTT
This sequence comes from Micromonospora sp. NPDC052213, assembly GCF_040679695.1. Lineage (NCBI taxonomy): Bacteria > Bacillati > Actinomycetota > Actinomycetes > Micromonosporales > Micromonosporaceae > Micromonospora > Micromonospora sp. NPDC052213. The sequence goes on along the minus strand of NZ_JBFAVI010000043.1, from coordinate 30,690 downwards.
CTTCCCGGCGGACGAGGCCACCTCGGCGTACCTGCGCGACGCCGGCCGCTGACCCCGTCCCGGCCGCCGGTGACCGCCACGGCGGACCGGCCGCGGCGGACCGGCCGGACGCGGCGTCCTGTCGAACCGGGCCGGCCCGACGGGTCCGGTCCGCGCCCCCGGCGGCGTTACCCGTGGACGGCGGCGGGAACCCGGGCGGTTGACGAAGGAGGAGGCTCATGAGCACACCGTCGAGTGGGACCTCGGGCTGGCGGCCCGGCATGCCTGGCGGCGACACCCTCCCGTCCGGTCCCGCCGGTCGGCCGGCCGCCCATGCCGGCGACGGGCACGGCCCGGAGATGGGCCCGCCCACCGTGACGATCGGCTCGTACCCGGACTATCCGTCCGCCCAGCGAGTGGTGGACTACCTCGCGGACAACCGCTTCCCGGTGGAGCACACCGCCATCGTCGGCACGAACCTCACCCTGGTCGAGACGGTGCTCGGCCGGCTGACCACCGGCCGGGCGGCGCTGCTGGGCGCCGGCACGGGCGCCTGGTTCGGGCTCTTCGTCGGGCTGCTGTTCGGCATCTTCACGGCGGGCAACAACTGGATCGCGATCATCCTGGTCGCGCTGGTGGTCGGCGCGATCTGGGGGGCGGTGTTCGGCGCGGTCACGCACGCGATGACCGGCGGGCAGCGCGACTTCACCTCCGCCAGCTCGCTGCGCGCCAGCCAGTACGCGGTCATCGTCGACGCGCAGTTCGCCGAGCAGGCTCGGCAACTGGTCGGCCGGATGCACCTCACCGCGTCGCCGCAGACCCGGTGACGTCCGGACCCGGGCGGCGGGGTGGGTAGCCGCCGGGCCGGGGTGGGTGGCGGGCGTGGCGCGGGGCGTCGTTCAGCGGTCGGTGGCGAGCCGGGCGTGCAGGTGCTCGTCGTAGCGGCGGCCGTCGCCGTAGCGGTAGGACTCGCGCAGCGTGCCCTCGGCGGGATAACCGGCCCGCCGGGCCACCTGGCAGGAGGCCGGGTTGGCCACGGCGTGGCACAGCTCGATCCGGTGCAGCCCGAGCGCCGCGAACGCCCACCCGGTGAGCCGGACGACGGTCCTGGAGGCGACGCCGCGACCGCGCGCCGCGGCCACGGTCCAGTAGCCGATGGAGGCGTTCCCGTCGTGGATCCGGAACAGCGACACCGAGCCGAGCAGCCTGGCGGGGTCGGCCGGGTCGGCGACCGCCAGGGAGACGTGGTCCCCGGCGGACCAGTCGGCCCGGCGACGCACCCACGCCAGCGCCGCCTCCCGGTCGACCGGCCCCGCCGGGGGGTTCCACTGGGCGATCGCCGGCTCGCGCAGCGCGGCAAGGACCGCCGGCGCGTCCTCCTCCCGCCACGGACGCAGCAGCAGGCCCGGGGCGGTCAGTTCGAGATGCTCCACGACGCCGGAGTCTGACACACCCGCGCACCCCGCCACACGGGTTTCCCGGCGCTGTCTTTCAAACCTGGAGGATCCGTCCTGGACAGCGGCGGTAACCGCGCTCACACAGCACTAGTTAAATTTTGAAAGAGTGCTACTGTAGCGACGTGACCGAGAGCTTGGACGCCCCCCGACTCGCCGCCTGGCGGGCCTACATCGAGGCCAGTCAACGGCTGTTCACGCGGCTGGAGGAGGATCTGCGCGCCGACAGCGCGCTCAGCTTCGCCGACTACCACGTGCTCGTCCTGCTCTCCGAGGCGCCGGATCAGCGGCTGCGGATGGGCGAGCTGGCCGGGCGCCTGGTCTTCTCGCCGAGCCGCCTGACGTACCAGATCTCGTCGATGCAGCGGCGCGGCCTGGTCGCCCGGGAGCCCTGTCCCGAGGACCGCCGCGGCAGCGAGGCGGTGCTCACCGCCGCCGGGCTGCTGACCCTGCGCGAGGCCGCCCCGCACCACCTGAGGTCAGTGCGCGCCCACCTGATGGACGACCTCGACGACGCCGAGGTCGCCTGCCTCACCCGGATCTTCGAGCGGCTCGGCCGGCGCCTGCGCGCGGACCGCGACGCGTCGACCCCGCACCCCGACAACTGAGGAGCCTGCGATGCCCGCCATCACCGTCGACAACGTGCTCGTCCTGCCGCGCCTGCCCCGGCTCGACGAGTCCACCGCGTTCCGGCCGGTCCGCCGGCTGACCACCGCGCCGAGCGGCTACGAGGGCGAGGGCTTCCCGGTCCGCCGGGCCTTCGCCGGCGTGCCGGTGACCGAGCTGGACCCGTTCATCCACCTCGACCAGATGGGCGAGGTGGACTACGCGCCAGGCGAGCCGAAGGGCACCGCCTGGCACCCGCACCGCGGCTTCGAGACCGTGACCTACATGATCGACGGGATCATGGACCACCAGGACTCGCAGGGCGGTGGCGGCACCATCACCAACGGCGACACCCAGTGGATGACGGCCGGCAGCGGCCTGCTGCACATCGAGGCGCCGCCGGAGCACCTCGTGACGAGCGGCGGGCTGTTCCACGGCACGCAGCTCTGGGTCAACCTGCCCCGGGTCGCCAAGATGAGCCCGCCCCGCTACCAGGACATCCGCGGCAAGGAGGCGGCGCTGCTCACCACGCCGGACGGCGGCGCGCTGATCCGGGTGATCGCCGGCGAGGTCGCCGGGCACCGGGGCCCGGGCTCCACCCACACCCCGATCACCATCACCCACGTGACCGTGGAGCCGGGCGCCCGCGTCGACCTGCCGTGGCGGCCGGACTTCAACGCCCTGGTCTACGTGCTGGGCGGCCGCGGCACCGTCGGCACCGACGGGCGGCCGGTGCACACGGGTCAGCTCGCCGTGCACGGCCCGGGCGACGCGCTGACCTTCGCGGCGGACGCCCGCCAGGACAGCCACACCCCGGCGCTGGACCTCTACATCATGGGCGGCGAGCCGATCCGGGAGCCGGTGGCGCACTACGGCCCGTTCGTCATGAACACCCGCGACGAGCTGCTCAAGGCGGTCGAGGACTTCCAGGCCGGCCGGCTCGGCGTCGTCCCGGCCGAGCGGCTGCCGCACACCGACGGCCAGGCGCCCCGGCCCTGAGCGCAGGCGCGGGCGGTGGCGCCTCCGGCGGACGACCGGAGGCGCCACCGGCGCGTCGGGAACAGTGCCGCCGCCGGACGGCGGCGCGTGGCGTCAGGAGACGGCGAAGATGCCGGCGACGCCCAGGATCACCATGAGCAACACCGCCACCAGCGCACCCCGTTCGCTCTCCACCGCCTGCTCGCGGTACTCGGGCACGGAGTTCGTCGTCTCGCCGGGCATGGTGTTGCCTCCTCGGATGCTCGCGTCGTGTCGGGTGGCGTCGGGGGTCGGCCGACCGGTCGCCGGGGGCGCCGGCCGGGATGCGGACCCGCGACGGGGGTCCTACCGTGAGGACGTTGTCGACCTCGGGGGGCTGGAACGGTGGGACCGCGCAACTGGTTCCTCAGCGCACGGGAACGCGCCAACCCGGTGTCAGAGTTACCCGTTTGGACCAGCGGAAACCTTGCGGAGCCGTTAATTCACGGCGCCGCGTACTTCGACCGGCTGGTCGACGAGGTGTCGGCGCTGGAGGCGGGCGACCACCTCTTCTTCACCGACTGGCGGGGCGACCCGGACCAGCTGCTGCGCCCCGACGGGCCGACCGTGGCCCAGCTCTTCGCGCAGGCCGCCCAGCGCGGTGTGGTGGTCAAGGGCCTGATCTGGCGCTCCCACCTCGACGCGCTGGCCTACAGCGAGGCGGAGAACCGCAACCTCAGCGAGACGATCTCCGCCGCCGGCGGCGAGGTGCTGCTCGACCAGCGGGTCCGCCGGGGCGGCTCGCACCACCAGAAGCTGGTGGTGCTGCGCCACCCGCGGGCGCCGGAGCGGGACGTCGCCTTCGCCGGCGGCATCGACCTGTGCCACAGCCGGCGGGACGACGCCGGCCACCGGGGCGATCGGCAGGTCGTGCGGATGTCCGCCCGGTACGGGCAGCACCCGCCCTGGCACGACGTGCAGCTCGCGGTGCGGGGGCCGGTGGTGGGCGCGCTGGACACCGCCTTCCGCGAACGGTGGACCGACCCGACGCCGCTGGACTCGGAGAACCCTCTGGCCTACCTGCGAGACCGGCTGCGCGGCTCGGACCTGCGCCCCGACCCGTTGCCGGACCGGCCGGCCGACCCGCCGCCCTGCGGCCCGCACCACGTCCAGGTGCTACGCACCTACCCGGCGGTCCGCCCGCGCTACCCCTTCGCCCCGGACGGCGAGCGTACGGTGGCCCGCGGCTACACCAAGGCGGTCCGCCGGGCGCGCCGGCTGATCTACCTGGAGGACCAGTACCTGTGGTCCACGGAGGTGGCCGACCTGTTCGCCCGCGCGCTGCGGGACAGCCCCGACCTGCACCTGGTCGCGGTGGTCCCCCGCTATCCGGACGTGGACGGCCGGCTGGCGCTGCCGCCCAACTCCGTCGGCCGCGAGCAGGCGCTGTCGCTGTGCGAGCGGGCGGCCCCGGACCGGGTGCACGTCTTCGACCTGGAGAACCACGCCGGCACGCCGGTGTACGTGCACGCCAAGGTGTGCGTGGTCGACGACGTCTGGGCCAGCGTCGGCAGCGACAACTTCAACCGCCGGTCCTGGACCCACGACAGCGAGCTCTCCTGTGCGGTGCTGGACGACACCCGGGACGGGCGGGCGCCGACGGACCCGGGCGGCCTGGGCGACGGGGCCCGGGTCTTCGCCCGGGAACTGCGGCTGCGCCTGTGGCGCGAGCACCTGGACCGGGACCCCGAGGGCGGCGAGGACGCCGACCTGATCGACCCCGTCGACGCCGTCGCGGCGATCACCGCCGCCGCCGACGCGCTGCGGCGGTGGCACGACTCCGGGCGGGTCGGCCCCCGGCCGCCGGGCCGGTTGCTGCCGCACCGGCCGGAGCGGCTGCCCTGGTACACCCGCGCGTGGGCGCTGCCGGCGTACCGGCTGGTCTACGACCCCGACGGCCGGCCGCTGCGGGCGCGCCGGGCCGGCACCTGGTGAGGGGCTAGGCCGGCACGGAGACCGCGGCGGCACGGGCGCGTACGGGCCCGGCGACCCGGGACGTGCCGTCGGTCTCCGGGGTGTAGACGGTCAGGCCGCCGGGGTAGGCGAACGAGGCGCGCGGGGAGTAGAAGCCGAAGCCGATCGTGAGGGGATTCTCCGGACGTAGCGCGTAGAGCGGGTGCCCCGGGTCCAGGAACTCCACCGAGTCGATCACGAACGGGTCGACCGGTTCGGCGACGAACGGGTACACGGCGCTGAGCAGCTCCCCGTCCCGGGCGGTGAAGTACCGGTGGTGGCCGCTGCTGATCGTCTGGCCCGTCTCACCGACCTGGCAGCGCGCGCGGATCAGCGGGGTGCCGGCGATCGCCGTCTCGGCGACCAGATGTTCGCCCCGGCGCGCGATGCTCGTGCGGCCGACGACGGCGGGCGCGCCGCGCGCGGTGGCGTAGTCGCGGATCCGTTCGCTGGAGGTCACGTAGTGCGTCCACCAGCCGCCGAGACTGGCGCCGCCGGGGGCGTCGACGCCGGCCAGGCACACCCCCAGGTAGGTCAGCGAGTGGGCACCGAAGCCGGAGGTCTGGCTCTCGTCGTCGACGACGTACTGGTTGATGAAGACCTGCCGGTCCGGGCACGGGGTCAGCCCCGGGGGCACCAGCGCCGCGACCGCCTGCGGGTCCGCCGGCAGCCAGCTGAAGAACAGCGTGCGGCTGTTCACGACGAGCTGGGGAGCGACGGGGTCGAGCACGGCACCTCCGAAGGATGTAACCGCACGCTACGGCCGGTCCCGTACATAGGACAACGACGGAAAGCCGACATTGGCGGGCCGGTCATCCGCGCCCGCAGGACCGCCCGGCCGGTCGGCGTCGCCCGCCAGATGCCGATGCGTCGATGTCCGGCCGGCGACGCCTGACCGTACGCATCGCGTAAGCCGACTCACAATCCGATGGAATTTTGCCCCGTTTACACCCTTGACGAGGGAAAATCACTTAAGTACATCGTACTTTCGGCTAGATTTCGTCGGACCGATCGGGCTAAGGTGACTTCCGAACGGACATCTGAAGATAAACCAAAGCGTCACGTCTTTCTATCTGCGGACGAGGTGCAGGGAGGACCACCCATGACCGCGCCAACGATCAGCGAGCAGACGACCACAGCGGCCCCGAGCACCACCGAGAAGCTCGACCCGCGGGCGCTCACCGACAGCGCCGCCGACCTGCTCAACGCGATGGCCGCGCTGCCGGCCAACCACCCGTCCCGCGCCGCCCTGCGCGACAAGGCGATCGAGGCATGGCTGCCGCTCGCCAACCACCTCGCCCACCGCTACAGCGGTCGCGGCGAGCCCACCGACGACCTGGCCCAGACCGCCGCCGTCGGCCTCATCAAGGCGATCGACAAGTTCGACCCGTCGCGGGGCGTCGACTTCGCGGGCTACGCCATCCCGACCATCATCGGCGAGCTCAAGCGGCACTTCCGCGACCGCACCTGGGACATCCGGGTGCCGCGCCGCCTCCAGGAGTTGCGGCTGGCCATCTCCGACGCCAACAGCTCACTGCTGCAGACCCTCGGCCGCTCGCCGACGGTCGCCGACATCGCCGCCCACCTCAAGCTCACCGAGGAAGAGGTCCTGGAGGGCCTGGAGGGCGCGCGGGCCTACAACGCGGTCTCGCTCTCCACGCCCACCGGCGACGGTGACCGCGCGACGGAGCTGGGCGACATGCTCGGCGGCGAGGACGGCGAGTTCGAACTGGCCGAGCTGCGGGTCGCCCTCGGCCCGGCGCTGGCCACCCTCGACGAGCGGGAGCAGAAGATCCTCACGCTGCGGTTCTACGGCAACCTGACGCAGTCGCAGATCGCCGAGCAGATCGGCGTCTCGCAGATGCACGTCTCCCGGCTGCTGGCCCGCGCGCTGACCAAGCTGCGGGGGCAGCTCGACGGCACGTACTAGGAAACGGTGGGCGAGGGCCGGGCCGGTGGGTCCGGCCCTCGCCGCGTCCGAACCCGTGGCACCGGCCGACGACCGGCGCGAGCCGGTGCCGGCGTTCCCGGCGCCGGCCTGGCGGGCAGCCACGGGTGCGCCCCGACCCAGCCGCGGCCGACGGTGCGAGACTGGGCCGTGCTCTCGGACGTGCCCCTCGACCTGCCCGTACGGCCGGTGCTGCCGGAACTGGTCGCGGCGCTGCGCGCGGCCGGCGCCGGGGTGCTGGTGGCCCCGCCGGGCACCGGCAAGACCACCCTCGCCCCGCTGGCCGTGGCCGACGAGGTGGCGGGCCGGGTGCTGGTCGCCCAGCCGCGCCGGGTGGCCGCCCGGGCGGCGGCACGCCGGATGGCCGCGCTGCTCGGTGAACCCGTCGGCGAGCGGGTCGGGTACGCCGTGCGCGGCGAGCGGCGGTCCGGCTCGCGCACCCGGGTCGAGGTGGTCACCACCGGCCTGCTGGTCCGCCGGCTGCACCGCGACCCCGAGCTGGCCGGGGTGGGCGCGGTGCTGCTCGACGAGTGCCACGAGCGGCACCTCGACGCCGACCTGGCGCTCGCCTTCACGGTGGAGGCCCGGGCCGCGCTCCGCCCCGACCTGTGGCTGCTGGCGATGTCGGCGACCCCCGAGGCGGACCGGTTCGCCGCGCTGCTCGGCGGCGCGGGCGGTGCCGCGCCGGTCGTCCGGGCCTCCTCGGCCCTGCACCCGGTGACGCGGATCTGGGCGCCGCCGCCCCGGCCGGTGGCCGCGCCCGGTGCCGGCCCGGTCGACCGGGGCCTGCTCGACCACGTCGCGGCAACGGTGCGCCGGGCGCTGCGCGAGCACGACGGGGACGTGCTGGTCTTCCTGCCCGGGGCCGGCGAGATCGCCGCCGTCGCGGCCCGGCTGGCCGACCTGCGCGACACGGTCGCCGTGCTTCCGCTGCACGGCCGGCAGCGCGCCGCCGACCAGGACGCGGCGCTGCGGCCGGCCGACCGGCGGCGGGTGGTGCTGGCGACCTCGGTGGCGGAGAGCAGCCTGACGGTGCCGGGGGTCCGGGTGGTGGTGGACGCCGGGCTGTCCCGGGTGGCCCGGATGGACCTGGCCCGGGGCCTGGGCGCGCTGGTCACCGTGCCGGTGTCCCGGGCGGCGGCGACCCAGCGGGCCGGCCGGGCCGGCCGGGAGGCGCCTGGGCACGTCTACCGCTGCTGGTCGGCGGCCACCCACGAGCGGCTGGCCGCGCAACCGGAGCCGGAGATCGCCACCGCCGACCTGACCGGATTCGCCCTGGAACTCGCCGCTTGGGGCTCGCCCGACGGCGCCGGGCTGGCCCTGCCGGACCCGCCCCCGGCCGCGGGGATGACGGTGGCCCGGGACGCCCTCACCACCCTCGGCGCGGTCGACGCGCGGGGCCGGATCACCGACCGGGGCCGGGCGATCGCCGCCGTCGGGGCGCATCCCCGGCTGGCCCGGGCACTGCTGGACGGGGCCGCCCGGGTGGGCGCGGACCGGGCGGCCGAGGTCGTGGCGCTGCTCGCGGAGGACACCGTCGCCGGGCCGGGCGACGACCTGACCGCCGCGTGGCGCCGGCTGCGCGCGGGCGCGGACCCGGGCGCCACGGCCCGCTGGCGGGCGGAGGTACGCCGCCTGCGCGCCGCCCTGCCCCCGGCCCCCTCGGGACCGGCGCCGGCGGCCGGCACCGACCCGGACCGCCCGACCCACCGCCCCGAAGCGGCGAAGGCCGGAGACACCGGCCGGGCGCGGCCGGCCGACGACCTCGGCCCGACCGGGAACCCCGGCAAGGACCACCTGACCGACGACCTCGCCGCCGGGCTGCTGGTCGGGCTGGCCCACCCCGAGCGGCTGTCCCGGGCGCGGCGGCCGGGCGGCTCGGCGTACCTGATGAGCGGCGGGACCGCGGCGGAGCTGGCACCCGGGTCGGGGCTGGCGGGCGCCGCGTGGCTGGCGGTGGCGGTGGCGGACCGCTCCCCCGGCGCGCCGGCCGCCCGGGTGCGGCTGGCGACCCCGCTCGACGAGGCGACCGCCCGGGAGGCGGGCGGGCCGCTGCTGCGCGCCGAGCGGGAGGTCGGCTGGTCCGGCGAGGACGTGGTGGCGCGTGAGGTGGTGCGGCTGGGCGCCATCGAGCTGACCGAGCGGCCGGTCCGGCCCGGGGCGGAGGAGGTGGCGGCGGCCCTGCTGACAGGCCTGCGCCGCACCGGTCTCGGGCTGCTGAGCTGGACCCCGGCGGCGCGGGCGCTGCGCGGGCGGCTGGCGTTCTGCCGGCACGCGCTCGGCGGCGACTGGCCCGACGTGGGCGACGAGGCGCTGCTCGCCGACGCGCCGGCCTGGCTCGGCCCGGAGCTGGCCGCCGCCCGCCGCCGGGCCGACCTGGCCCGGGTCGACGTGGCGGGCGCGCTGCGCCGGTTGCTGCCGTGGGCGCTGGCGGCCCGGCTCGACGAGGTGGCGCCGGAGCGGATCACCGTGCCGAGCGGTTCCCGGATCCGGCTCGACTACGCCGACCCGGCGGCGCCGGTCCTCGCGGTGAAGCTCCAGGAGACGTTCGGCTGGCGGGACGCGCCGCGGATCGCCGACGGCCGGGTGCCGGTGCTGCTGCACCTGCTCTCGCCGGCGGGGCGGCCGGTGGCGGTCACCGCCGACCTGGCGTCGTTCTGGCGCACCGGCTATCCGCAGGTGCGGGCGGAGCTGCGCGGCCGTTACCCGCGCCACCCGTGGCCGGAGGACCCGACCACGGCCGCGCCCACCCGGCACGCCACCCCGCGCCGCCGCTGAGCCGGGCTACTCCTCCACCACGTCGGCGATGACCACCGTGACGTTGTCCGGCCCGCCGGCGCGCAGCGCCAGGTCGATCAGCCTGCGGGCGCACTCCGCGCGGTCCGGGTGCTCGGCGAGCACCTCGGCGAGCGTGTCCGGGCGGACCACGTTGGACAGGCCGTCGCTGCACAGCAACCAGCGGTCCCCGGGCCAGGGCACCATCGTCGCGTACGCCGGGGAGACCTCGTCGCCCTGCAATGCCTGGGTGACCACGGCCCGGCGGGGGTGGCTGCTGGCCTGGTCGGGGGTGATCACCCCCTGGTCGACGAGCATCTGCACGAACGTGTCGTCCCGGGTGATCTGCTTGAGCACCCCTTCCCGGAACAGGTAGGCACGGGAGTCGCCGACGTGGGCGAGGGCCAGGCAGCTGCCCGTCCGGGCGAAGAGCAGGGCGGTCAGGGTGGTGCCCATGCCCTGCCGCTCCGGGTCCTCGGCGACCGCCTGGCGGATCCGCGCGGTGGCCAGCTCGATGCCGCTCTGCAGCGCGGCCACCAGCGCGTCCTCCGGGGTCTCCACGTCCAGCGGAGCGACCGCCTCGATGGCGATCGCGCTGGCCAGGTCGCCGGCCGCCATCCCGCCCATGCCGTCGGCGACGGCGACGAGCCAGGGGCCGGCGTGCAGGGCGTCCTGGTTCCCACTGCGGATCAGCCCACGGTCGCTCGTTCCCACGGAACGCAGCTTCAGGGTCATGGGTGGCAGCCTGCCAGGCCGAGGGCGCAGTTGTCTCTAGGAGATCAGCACCTCGGCGCGTCGCGCGGCGAATCTCACTGTCGCGCGCCGCCGCACCGACGGAAGGCCACCGCGTCCCGGACGTCGTCGCAGATATCGGTGGACCGGGCCCGGGGCGTACGAGATGGTGGCCGGCATGGACGACGCGGAGCGGCGGGTGTGGGGGCGGCTGCCGGACGGCGTCCGCGCCGCGCTGGCCCGCCTGGCCCCGGCGGACCTGCGCACGCTGCTGCTGGCGGTGGCCCGGGACCGGGCCGCTGCGGCACGCCCGGCGGACCTGGTCCGCCGCTGGCGGACGGACCGGTTCACCCGGCCGGCGGCGGTCGACCCGCGGGTGCTGTCCGGGGTCGAGGCCCGCCTGTGGGACCTGCTGCCCGCCGACGTCGCGGGCGTCGACCTCTCCCCCGTCGCGCCGCTCGGGACGTGCGCCGCGGTCGCGCCGGTGAGCCAGAACCGGATCGTCACCACCCTGCGGCTCACCGAGGTGCTGAGCGATCCCACCAACGCCCTCGCGGTCGAGGCCGCGGTGCGCCGCCGGGAACAGCCCGCCGACGGCACGGTGCACCTGGCCGCCTGCCACCGGGTGCTGCGGGCGCAGGACTTCGGGCCGGGATTCTCGGCGCACTTCCGGCTCTTCGCGCTGGTCTCGAGCGCCCGTGACAGCGGGTCGGGCAGCACCCAGGCGCGGCTGCTCACGCTGCACCTGGCGTACTGGCGGACAGTGCTCGCCACCCTGGTGCCGCAGGCGTCGGCGCGGCTACGCCTGACGGTCCTCGACAGCCCCGTCGTCGGCGAGCGGATCGCGGACACCGTCCGGCCGGCGCTCGGCCCGTCCACCGTGCCGCTGCTGGACGAGCCGGAGCGCCGGCGCGGCCGGGGCTACTACGTGGACGCCGCGCTGCGGATCACCGCGGGCGACGGCGGGAACGAGGTCGAGCTCGGCGACGGCGGCTTCACGGACTGGACCGCCCAGCTCGCCGGCGACCGCAAGGAACGCTGCCTGGTCTCCTGCCTGGCCACCGAGCGGCTCGCCGCGCTGGCCGGCGGCCCCGGAGCCCCGGCCGGGGCCGACGCCCCCGCCGCCCGGCGGCCCTGACACCCCTGAGCCGAGCGCGGGGGCCGGGCAGGTGATACGGGACTGTCGAGCACGACCGCGGCGGCAATCGACGCCCACCGCTGTAGCACGATGCCCACCATGACCGAGCAGCGGAGCCTCACCCTGCGTCCCGGCGGCCCCGCCGACGCGCCCGCCGTGCTGCGGCTGCTCGACGACGCGACCGCCTGGCTGGTGGCGCGGGGGCGCACCGGCCAGTGGGGCACCGAGCCGGCGTCGACCGATCCGCGGCGGATCGCGCAGGCCGACGCCTGGGCGGCGGGCGGCGGGCTGTGGCTGGCGATGCTCGGCGACCGGCCGGTCGGGGCGTTGGTGGTGGGCGCGGCGACGGACTACGTGCCGCCGGCCACCGAGCCCGAGTTGTACGTCAACCTGCTGGTCACCGACAGGGCGCACAGCGGTTCGGGGATCGGCGGCCGGCTTCTCGCCCATGCCGCGGAGCTGGCCCGGGGGCACGGGCTCAGCCTGCTCCGGGTCGACTGCTACGCGGGCGGGGACGGCGCGCTGGTCCGCTGGTACGAGCGGCAGGGCTTCACCCCCACCGAACCGTTCACGGTCGAGCGCCCGGGCCGCGACCCGTGGCCCGGCCAGGTCCTCGCCCGCCGCCTGCCCTGACCTCCGGGCGGGCTCAGCCGATCTCCTCGTCCACGAAGCACCAGCGCCAGGTCTCCCCCGGCTGGATCGACCGCATGACCGGGTGCCCGGTGGCGGCGAAGTGCCCCGAGGCGTGCTGGTACGGCGAGGAGTCGCAGCACCCGACGTGCCCGCAGGTGAGGCAGGACCGCAGGTGCACCCAGTACTCGTTGCCGATGGCCACGCACTCCGGGCAGACGTCGGTGGTCTCCGGCACGGCGGCGCCCGCCCCGGTCAGGTGCTGACAACTCACTCCGCGACCTCCCGCCGCAGCAACGACTCTTCCAGGTCCAGTTCCCGGTAGGCGCGCACCAGCACCTCCTCGGGGATGCGGCCGGAGTCCCGGGCGTCCCGGAACACCTCCCGCTCCGCGTCGATCATCTCCTGCCGCAGCCGACCGTACGCCTGGGACGGCGTCTCCCGCGCGGTGCCGCCGAGGCGCTCCCAGGCCAGGTTGGTGCGTTCGTCCAGCGCCCGGCGCAGCCGCTCCACCACGGGCGCGGGGGCGGTGTCGGCGAGCGCGTCGAGGCGCTCCCGTGCCGCGCGGCTGGCCTGCTGCTGCACGCCCGCGGCCGAGAGCGCGTCCTGCACCGGGTCGTCGGGCGGCAGCTGCATCCGGCGAGCCACCAGCGGCAGGGTGGCGCCCTGGCCGACCAGGGTCACCACGATCACCGCGAAGGCCAGCCAGATGAACAGCGCGCGCGGGTAGGACCGGCCGTCGGCGAGGGTGAGCGGCAGGGCGAGGGCGGCGGCCAGGGTGACCACGCCGCGCATGCCGGCCCATCCGAGCACGATCGGGTAGCGCGGCGACGGCGGGGACTCCCGGCGACGGATCCTGGGCACCAGCCGGGCCAGGTAGGTGGCCGGGAAGAGCCAGACGAACCGGGTCAGGAAGACGGCGAGCAGCACCGCCGCGGTGATCGCGACCAGGAATCCGGCCGGCTCGTCGAGTTCCCGGAGCACCTCCGGCAGTTGGAGGCCGACCAGCAGGAAGACCAGGCCCTCCAGCAGGAACCGGGTCAACCGCCAGAACGCGCCGACCTGGAGTCGGGACGCGGCCGACATCAGCCGGGGCAGCCGGTGCCCGAGCGCCAGTCCCGTGACCACCACCGCGACCACCGCGGAGGCGTGGATCTCCTCGGCGGCGAAGGCGACCGCGAACGGGATGATCAGCGACAGCGCGTTGTCCAGCAGCGGGTCGGTGATGTGCCGGTGCAGGAAGCCGAAGACGACCGCGCCGAGCACGCCGACCACGATGCCGCCGCCGGTGGCCGTGACGACCTCCACGGCCACCTCCGTGACGCCGACGGCGGCACCGATGCTGGCCAGGGTGGCGACCCGTAGCAGCACCAGCGCCGTCGCGTCGTTGAGCAGGCTCTCCCCCTCCAGGATCGTCACGACCCGTCGGGGCAGCCCGATGCGCCGGGCCACCGCGGTGGCGGCGACCGCGTCGGGCGGTGCCACCACCGCGCCGAGGGCCAGGCAGACCGCGAACGGCACCGCCGGCAGCATCAGGTGTACGACGAGGCCGACCGCGAACGCGGTGAACAGCACCAGCCCGACGGCGAGCAGCAGGATCGGCCGCAGGTTGAGCCGGAACGCCGGCACCGAGGTCTCGAGTGCGGCGACGTAGAGCAGGGGCGGCAGGATGCCCACGAGCACCAGTTCGGGGTCGAGCCGCACCTGCGGGAAGCCCGGCACGAAGGCGAGGGCGAGGCCGAGCACCACGAGCAGGATCGGCGCGAGCAGCCCGAGCCTCCGGGCCAGCGCCGCACCCAGCGTCGCGATCGCGAGGAAGACGACGACGTCGAACAGAGCTTCCATGACGTACGAGCCTAGGGCGCGCTCCGCTCACCCGACGCCGCGCAGCTTCGGCAGCACCTCCGCCCCGAACGTGTCGATGAAGGCCCGCTGTTCCTGCCCGACGTGGTGCAGGGCGACCTGGTCGAAGCCGAGGTCCAGGTACTCCTCCAGCCAGCCGACGTGCCGGCCCAGGTCGGCGGAGACGTTGACGACCTCGCGGACCCGCTCCATCGGCACCTGCTCCGACACCACGTCGAAGTGCTCCGCCGTGTCCAGGTCCCAGCAGACCGGCGGCGCGAAGACGTTGCCGCGCCACTGGTCGTACGCGATCCGCTCGGCCTCGGCCTGCTCCCGCGCCCAGCTCAGGTGCACCTGCAGGTGCAGCGGCCCGCGCCCGCCGGCACCCCGGTACGCCTCGATCATCTGCCGCAGGTGCGCGGTCGGCGCGTTCACGGTGATCAGCCCGTCCGCCCACCCGGCGCACCAGCGGGCGGTGGCCACGCTGACCGCCGCGCCGATCAGCGCCGGCGGCTGCTCCGGCCGGGTCCACAGCTTCGCCCGGTCGACCCGGACCAGGCCGTCGTGGCTGACCTCCTCGCCCGCCAGCAGCGCGCGGATCACGTCCACACACTCCCGCAGCCGCGCGTTGCGGACGTCCTTGCGCGGCCAGCCGTCGCCGGTGATGTGCTCGTTGCTCGCCTCGCCGGTGCCCAACGCCGCCCAGAACCGGCCCGGGTACATCGCCGCGAGGGTGCCGATCGCCTGCGCGATGATCGCCGGGTGGTAGCGCTGGCCGGGCGCGTTGACCACGCCGAAGGGCAGGTTGGTGGCCTGGAGGGCCGCGCCGAGCCAGGACCAGGCGAAGCCGGACTGGCCCTGCCGCTCGCTCCAGGGCGAGAAGTGGTCCGAGGACATGGCGGCGTCGAAGCCGGCCCGCTCGGCGTGGACCACCGCGTCCAGCAGGGCGCGGGGATGGATCTGCTCGTGGGACGCGTGGAAGCCGAACACCGTCATGGCGTCCCTCCGTACCCATGACGGCGTCCGGCTAAAGCTGCCCCCGCCCGGCCGCGCCCGGGCGCTGCTACTCGGCGTGCGCGCCGGCGCCGGCCGTGGCGGCCCCCTCGCCCACCCAGACGGTCTTGGTGTTGCAAAACTCGCGCATGCCCAGCGCGGAGAGCTCCCGGCCGTAGCCGGAGTTCTTCACCCCGCCGAAGGGCAGTTCCGGATAGGACGTGGTCATCCCGTTGACGAACACGTTGCCGGCGTCCAGGTCGGTGGCGAAGCGCTCCTGCTCCTCGGGGTCGCGGGTCCAGGCGTTCGACCCGAGCCCGAAGGCGGTGCCGTTGGCCACCTCGATCGCCTCGTCGTACGACGACACGCGGTAGAGGCCGGCGACGGGCCCGAAGACCTCCTCGGACCACATCCGCATCTCCGGCCTCAGGTCGGTCACCACCGTCGGCGGGTAGAACCAGCCGGGCCCGGCGGGCGGCTCGCCGCCGCAGAGCACCGTGGCGCCCCTGTCGACCGCGTCCCGCACCTGGGCGTGGATCTCGTCGCGCCCGCCCTCGCTGGCCAGCGGGCCGACGTCGGTGTCGGGGTCCATCGGGTCCCCGACCCGCAGGGCCGACATGCGCGCGGCGAACTTCTCGGCGAAGGCGTCGAACACGTCGGCGTGCACGATGAACCGCTTGGCGGCGATGCAGGACTGGCCGTTGTTCTGGCAGCGGGCGGTGGTCGCCACCTCGGCGGCCCGGTCGAGGTCCGCCGAGGGCATCACCACGAACGGGTCGCTCCCGCCCAGCTCCAGCACCGTCTTCTTCAGCTCCCGGCCGGCGATCTGGGCGATCGAGCGGCCGGCGCCCTCGCTGCCGGTCAGCGTCGCCGCGCGTACGCGGGGGTCGCTGAGCACCCGGTCGACCTCGGCCGAGCCGACCAGCAGCGTGGTGAACGCCCCCTCCGGGAAGCCGGCACGGCGGAAGAGGTCCTCCAGCAGCAGCGCGGTCTGCGGCACGTTGGAGGCGTGCTTGAGCAGGCCGGTGTTGCCGGCCATCAGCGCCGGCGCGGCGAAGCGCATCACCTGCCAGAGCGGGAAGTTCCAGGGCATCACCGCGAGCACCGGCCCGATCGGTTGGTAGCGGACGAACGCCCGGGTGGCCTTGACCGCCGTCGCGTCGGCGGGCTCGTCGGCGAGGAACTCGGCGGCCTTCGCCGCGTAGAAGCGGCAGGCGGTGGCGCACTTGGTGACCTCGGCCTTGGCCGCCGCGTACGTCTTGCCCATCTCGGTGGTCATGAGCCGGGCGGTCTCGTCGCGTTCGGCCTCCAGCAGGTCGGCCGCCGCGGTCAGCCACCGCTCGCGCTGCGCGATCGTGGTGCCCCGCAGTTGGCGGTACGCCAGGTCGGCGCGCTCGATGGCGGCGTCGATCTGTTCGGCCGACATCGGGTCGTAGCTCTTGAGCACCTGTCCCGTGGCGGGGTTGGTGGTCGCGATGGGCATCTCGTACTCCTGTCACTCGAAGAGTGAGTGGCGGGCGCCCGGCTCCTCCCGGCGGCGGGCGGCGCGGCGGCGCTGGATGATGATCAGGTCGACCACGGCGACCACCGCGAAGACCACGCAGAGGACCCCCAGCCACACCAGGTCGGCACGGAACGCCAGCACCGCGAACACGGCCATGGTGACCAGCCCGAACCCGGCGAGCAGGAGCCGCATGTTCAGCGCGCTGTAGGCGTGGCCGACCGTGCCACGGGCGCGCCGGGGCTGCGATCTCGTCATTGCACGGACCTACCCCCGATCGGCCGGCTTAACCCGCTCCGCGGCCACCCCGGCTCCCGCCGCGGGCCGCGTGGGCCGCGTCACGCCGCCGGTAAGGTGCGTTACAACCGGGCGCCATGAGCCGCCGGATCCCGCCCGGAGCGGGGAGGATGGTCGGCATGACCATGACCCACGCCCTGCCGGTGACCGTCGCCGTCGCGCGGCGCACCGATCCCGCCCGGACCAGCGAGATGGTGGCCTGGATGCGGGCCGGCACGGCGCTGGCCGAGGCGTTCCCGGGGTTCCTCGGGTCGGGCTGGGTACGCAGCGCGCCCGGCTCCGGCGAGTGGCACATCATCTACCGCTTCGCCGACCACGAGACGCTGCGCCGGTGGGAGGAGTCGCCGCAGCGACACTGGTGGCTGTCCTCGGCGCAGGGCATCGTGGAGCACACCCGGGTGGAGCGGCGCACCGGGATCGAGGGCTGGTTCGACCCGCCGCGGGAGCACGTCGTCGAGACGGTGCCGGTCAGCGCGGATCCCACCGTGCCGCCGCCGTCCCCGCCGCGCTGGAAGCAGGCCGTGACGATCTGGTTGGCCTTCTTCCCGCTCAGCCTCACCGCGACGCTGCTGACCAGCCGGCTCCTCCCCGACGTGCCGCTGGCCGCCCGGGTGCTGCTGATGACCCTCACGCTGACCCCGCTGATGACCTACCTGGTGCTGCCCCGGATCACGGCGTCCCTGCACTGGTGGCTGCACGGGCAGCGGCCGCCGTGGCGCCCGGCCCGCTGACCCCCCGCGCCCGCCTCGCAGGCGGGCTGCCTTTAGCAGGTCGACGCGCGGCGGTACAGGGCTGTGCCGCATAGCCGACAGCAGCGGGTGACCACACCCCGACCCGTGCGTACAGTTACCGCGCTGTTGCTCTCCGCTGCGGGACTGGGGAAGAGATGCCTCGACGCTGGGTGACCGCCGTCGCCTGTCTGCTGGCACTGGTCGCCCTCGCCTGCGAGGGCGGCGGGGACCCCGGCTCCCGCCCGCCGCGCGGGACGCCGTCGCCGGGCGGGTCCGGCGGCATCGCGGCGCTCGGCGACTCGATCAGCACCGGCTTCGGCTCCTGCCTGGTGCTGACCTCGTGCCAGCGCAACTCGTGGTCCACCGGGGACGGGCTGCGCGTGGACAGCCTCTACCGCCGACTGCTCGACCGCACCCCCGCCATCCGCGGCCGGGCCTACAACCACGCCCGCCCGGGAGCGCGCGCGGCGTCGCTGGAGGGACAGGCCCAGCAGGCGGTACGCGACCGCGTCGACCACGTGACCGTGCTGATCGGGGCCAACGACGTGTGCCGGGGCGGCATCGAGGCGATGACACCCGTGACGCGGTTCCGCGCGGAGGTGGACCGGGGCCTGCGGGTGCTGCGGCAGGGCCGGCCGAAGGCACGGGTGCTGGTGGTGAGCATCCCGGACCTGTACCGGCTCTGGGAGGTCGGGCACACCGACGCCCGGGCGGTCCGCGCCTGGAAGCGGGGCGTCTGCCCGGCGCTGCTGGCCGACCCGGCCTCGACGGACCCGCTGGACCGGGCCCGCCGGGCGGCCGTCCGGGAGCGGATCGACGACTACAACGCCCAGCTCGCCGCCGCCTGCAAGGCGTACGGCTCACGCTGCCGCTACGACGGCGGGGCGGTGCACCGGGTGCGGTTCGACCTGGACCTCGTCAACCCGCTGGACTGGTTCCACCCCAACGCCGCCGGCCAGGACCGCCTGGCCGACGTGGCCTGGCGCGCCTCGGGCCTCGCCTCCTGACCGGCCCGGACCGGTCGTCACGGGCACGGACCGGTCGCCACGGGCACGGACCGGTCGTCACGGGCACGGACCGGGCCGGAAGCCGGCACGGGCGGGGAGCCGACCCGGGGGATCAGGGTCGGCGGGGTGCGGGGACGGCGCGGGTGCCGTAGTGGCGGTAGAGGGCACGGGAACGGGCGGCCAGGTCCTTGGTGGCCGACGAGTTCGCCCAGGTGCCGAGGATGATCGCCGCCCCGGGCACCACCTTGGCGAAGAGCCGCTTCGCCGCGCGCACCCCGGCCATCTGGGCCAGGCGTACGCCCAGGCGCAGCATCACCTTCCCGAGCGGGTTCTGCCCGCCGCTGCCGAACAGGGCGCCGGCGCGCTCCCGCCCGGCGGCCACCCCGAGCGCGAGCCGGGCGCTCTCGGCCACCTTGTGCACCTTCTGCAGCACGAGCAGGTCGGTGGCCCGGTCGGGGTGCAGCGGGTCGACGCCGTACGCGGCGGCGACGTGCAGCACCATCCGGGCCTGGGTCCAGGCCAGCACGCCCACGTCGATCACGGCACCGGGCAGCCCGGCCGCCCCGGAGACGGCGCCGGAGAGCCGGGCGTGGTTGACGAACTTGCGTACGGCCTGCTCCGCCAGGGCCTCGACGGAGGCCCCGGGCTGCTCGGCCCGGGCCCGCGCGGCCCACTGCGCCGCCTCCGGCCCCAGCCGGCGCACGGCCTCCAGGGCGAGGTGCTCCGGGGCGTACTGCGGATCCTCCCGCATCCGGTCCCAGAGCTTGAGCGGCGGCGCCTCCGGGACCTCCTGCGGAGGCGCCGGCACCACCGCCGGCGGCTGGGGCGCTCCCGCGGCGGGCTGGGTGGGCTGGCCGTCGACGGGCGCGGAATCGGTCACGGGTTCTCCCGGGGGTCGGAGAGGTCGTCGGGGGTCAGCGGCGGTTCTGGAGCTTGGCGGCGAGGCCCTTCAGCTTCTGCTGGGTGCCGGGCTTGGCCAGCTCGCGCCGGCCACGGTCGATCAGTTGCCGGCCCTTCGGCGAGCGCAGGAAGGTGCTGATCCGCTGCATCAGAGACATGTCGTCCTCCTGTCGGTGGTGCCTCTTCCATGTGTACCCCGGAGCGACAACATCCGTACCCCGGACACCCGAACCGCAACCGTCCACTGTGGTCGGCGGAAGACTACTGGCCGGCCTCCAGGATCGCCTCGACGACCTCCGCGGCCCGCCACTCGCGCTTGGCGTAGTGCTCCGGGTAGGCCGAGATCTGCACCGCCTGGGCGGCGTCGGTCAGGCGCATCTGCTGCGAGTGCATGATCCCCGGGTTCACCCTTTCGGCCGATAGGATGGTCCACCTCACGGTCATCGCTGGGCGTCCGACGGTGGAGTTGCGGGGATACGCCCTGATTGCTGATCACGCGGCGGCCCCCCGGAAGCCGCCGGCAGGAATGCATGAGGATGGCGGGTACGTTCCCCGAACGGGTGCCGCCCCCGCGCGGCGACCCGTACGCACGACCCAGGGAGGTCCGCACCGGTGCTCGATCCACACGAGCTCTACGAACTCATCGACGAGCTGCCCGACCTCGGTCAGCCCGTCCTGATCCAGGCCCTCACCGGGTTCGTCGACGCCGGCAGCGCCACCCGACTGGCCAGGGAGCAGCTGCTCACCTCGCTGGACGCCCGCCCGATCGCCCGGTTCGACGTCGACCAGCTCTTCGACTACCGCTCGCGCCGGCCGGTGATGACCTTCGTCGAGGACCACTGGGAGTCGTACGACGCCCCGGCGTTGGAGCTGCACGTGCTGCGCGACGACGACGAGACGCCCTTCCTGCTGCTCACCGGCCCCGAGCCGGACCTGCAGTGGGAGCGCTTCGTGGCCGCCGTCGGCGCGCTCACCGCGCGGCTGGACGTCCGGCTCACCGTGGGGCTCAACGCGATCCCGATGGCCGTGCCGCACACCCGCCCCGCCGGGGTGACCGCGCACGCCACCCGGCGCGAGCTGATCGCCGGCTACGAGCCGTGGTTGCAGCGGGTGCAGGTGCCGGGCAGCGTCGGGCACCTGCTGGAGTTCCGCCTCGGCGAGCTGGGCCGCGACGCCCTGGGCTTCGCCGCCCACGTGCCGCACTACGTGGCGCAGACCGAGTACCCGGCCGCAGCCGAGGTGCTGCTCGCCTCCGTGTCCCGCAGCACCGGGCTGCTGCTGCCCCGCGACGGGCTGCGCTCGGCCGCCGAGGTGGTCCGGCTGGAGATCGACCGGCAGGTCGCGCAGACCGACGAGGCCGCCCAACTGGTGCAGGCCCTCGAGGAGCAGTACGACGCGTTCGCGCGGGGCCGGGGCGAGCGGAGCCTGCTCGCCAAGGAGACGGGGCCGCTGCCGACCGCCGACGAGCTGGGCGCCGAGCTGGAGCGGTTCCTGGCCGAGCAGACCCGCCCGGGCGACACCCCGAACACCTGACGGGCCGCCGGCGCGACACCCCGGGAGCTGACGCGGCGGCGCGGGCGCGGATGGGGCAGGCTGGACCCATGCGCCTGGCGACCTGGAACGTGAACTCGGTGAAGGCCCGCCTGCCCCGGCTGCTGGAGTGGCTGGCCGGCACCGGGCCGGACGTCGTCTGCCTGCAGGAGACGAAGTGCCCGGACGGGGCCTTCCCGGTGGCCGAGGTCGGCGAACTGGGCTACCACGTGGCCAGCCACAGCGACGGCCGGTGGAACGGGGTGGCGATCCTGTCCCGGGTCGGCCTGGCCGACGTGGTGGTGGGGTTCCCGGGCGAGCCGGGGTTCCCCGAGCCGGAGGCCCGGGCCATCTCCGCGACCTGCGACGGGGTGCGGGTCTGGTCGGTGTACGTGCCGAACGGCCGCACGCCGGACGACCCGCACTACGCGTACAAGTTGTCCTGGTTCGCGGCGCTGCGGGACGCCCTGGAGACGGAGTTGGCGAGCGGGGTGCCGCTGGCCGTCTGCGGTGACTTCAACGTCGCCCCGACCGACGCCGACGTCTGGGACCCGGCGGTGTTCACCCACTCCACGCACGTCACCCCGGCCGAGCGGGCGGCCCTCGCGGCGCTGCGCGACCTCGGGCTCTCCGACGTGGTGCCCACCCCGATGAAGGGCCCCCACCCGTTCACCTACTGGGACTACCGGGCGGGGATGTTCCACCAGAACAAGGGCATGCGGATCGACCTCGTGTACGCCTCGGCGCCGTTCACGCGGGCGGTCCGCTCGGCGTACGTGGACCGGGAGGCCCGCAAGGGCAAGGGCCCGTCCGACCATGCCCCGATCGTGGTGGACGCCGACCTGGTTCCGGCGGTCGAGTCGTTCTGAGCCCCGACGGCGTGACTAGGGTGGAGCCATGGCAGTCGTGAAGATCAACGCGATCGACGTCCCTCCCGGCGCGGGCGAGGAGCTGGAGAAGCGGTTCGCCGCCCGGGCCGGCGCCGTGGAGAACTCCCCCGGGTTCCTCGGCTTCGAGCTGCTGCGCCCGGTCGCCGGGGAGAACCGCTACTTCGTCTACACGCGGTGGGAGAGCGAGGAGGCCTACCAGGCGTGGGCCGCCGGCCCCTCCCGCGCCGCCCATGCCGGCACGGGCGAACGGCGCCCCCCGGTCGCCTCGGGCGCCAGCCTGCTGGAGTTCGAGGTCGTCCAGCAGGTCCCGCCCCGCCCCTGACCCGTCCCGGGTGGGTCAGGCGGGGCGGGAGGAGGTCAGGGTGGCGAAGGCGATGATGTTGTCGGCGTAGCCCGTCCGGCCGCCGAGCCAGTCGCCGCCGCAGGTGATGAGGCGCAGACCCGGCGGGCCCTCGTCGCCGTAGACCCGCTCCGCCGGCAGCCGCTCCTTCGGGAAGTGCTCCACCGAGTCGACCCGGAACACCACGACCGAGCGGTCCGCCCGGGTCACCTCGACCGTGTCCCCCGGGCGCAGCCTGTGCAGGTCGTAGAAGACCGACGGGCCGCTCTTGGTGTCCACGTGCCCCACGATGACCGCCGGGCCCGGCTCGCCCGGGGTCGGGCCCCGGTCGTACCAGCCGGTCTCGTCGGCCCGGTCCAGCGGCGGGACGGCGATCGAGCCGTCCCGGGCCTCGCCCACGGGCGCCACCGGCGCGGCCACCTCGATCGAGGGGATCGACAGGCGTACGGGCCGGCTGGCCGACAGGGCGCCGCTCTCGCCGCGGGCCGGACGCGACTCCCCCGCGCCGGCGGCCCAGTCGAACGGCCCGGCCGTCCTCCCCAGCCCCGCCCCGGTGGCGAATACCCCGACCAGCACCAGCACCACGGCCAGCGGCACCGACCAGGGGCGGCGTCCGGGCGGCGGACGCCGGCGGGCCGCTGCGGCGGGCAACTGGGGGGCGGGCGAGGTGGCCATGAGCGGGCTCACCGTCGGGCGGCGTCACGGCCGGAGCGCGGGCGGCGCGCCGCGACCACCGCGAGGACGATGCCGGCCACGGTCAGCGCCAGACCACCGGGAAGCAGCAGCCCGCCGGTGAACCCGCCGTCGCCTCCGCCGAAGCCCGTCGCCGGGCCGCGACTGGGCTTCACCGCCTTGACCACCTGGAGCATGGTCGAGGCGGTCTCCCCGTCGGGGCACTCCAGCTTGACCCGGTAGTTGCCGGGCCGGGTGCGCTCGCGCACCATCGGCGCGGCGGTCAGCAGCCCGCGCTGCGGCTGCACCTGCACCCGGCCGAAGGCGTCCGAGACCACGATCGCGGGGATCGAGTTGTCCCGGCAACTGGCCCGGATGCCGACGAGGAAGCCCGGCTGCACGGTGCTCGGGCTGACCTCGACGAAGACGGTGGGCTCCGGTGGCTTCGGCTGCGGCGGGCCCCCCGGCGCGGGCTCCGCCCGCAATCCGGCAACGGGGAGGCCGACGGCGACAGGGAGGCCGGTGGCAGCGGGGAGGCCGGTGGCAGCGGGGAGGCCGGTGGCAGCGGGGAGGCCGGTGGTCGGCGGGGCGGCCCCGGCCGGCCAGGCCGCGAGCAGCGGGCCGGCGAGCGCGGTCGCGATCGCCAGCGCCAGACCGCCGCGGTGCACTGACACGACGCCACCTCCCGGCGCGTTGAGGCAGTGCCGGGCAACACCAGGAGCCCGGCCTGCCGTACGGGATGGATCCTCTCATCCCCGGGCGAACATCACATCCGATCCGGCGCGGTCGTCGCGTACGCTCGGGTCGTTGTGACCTCCATCGACTCTCCCGCCGCCGCGCCCGCGCCGCCCGCCGCCCGGACGATCCGCACCTTCCATCCGCGCCGCGGCCGGATGAGCAGCCGCCAGACGGAGGCGTTGGACCGGCTCTGGCCGGTCCACGGCCTGCTCGTCCCGGACGAGCCCGGCACGCCGGTGGACCTGGCCGGCCTGTTCGGCCGTCGGGCCCCGGTGGTGGTGGAGATCGGGTCCGGGATGGGCGACACCACCGCCGCGATGGCCGCCGCCGACCCGGATCGAGACTATCTGGCGGTCGAGGTGCACACGCCCGGAATCGCCAACCTGCTGGACCTGGTGGACCGGCACGGCCTGCGCAACGTGCGGGTGGCGCAGGGCGACGCGCTGGACCTGGTGGCGGGCCTGCCGGCGGCGTCGCTGGACGCGGTGCACGTCTTCTTCCCGGACCCGTGGCCCAAGTCGCGGCACCACAAGCGGCGGATCATCCAGCCGGCCCACGTCGCGCTGCTGCGCTCCCGGCTGGCGCCCGGCGGCACCCTGCACTGCGCCACCGACTGGGCCGAGTACGCCGAGGCGATGCGGGAGACCCTGGACGCCGACCCGGGGCTGGTCAACGCGCACGAGGGCTTCGCCCCCCGCCCGCCACACCGCCCGGTCACCAAGTTCGAACGCCGAGCCCTGACGGCCGGCCGCCCGGTCTTCGACCTGATCTACCGGCGGGCGTGACAGAAGGCCCGGTCACCGTATTCCACGGTGCGGGGTCTCGTTCCCCACGCCCGACGGTCCGGGGCCGGTTGGCGCGCGGGGGCATGATCCAGGCACCATGGGACCCGCTATGACGCTCACCGCCGCGCTGCCGACCAGCGCCGACCCCGACACCCTCTTCGACGCGTTCGCCGGCTGGGCGAAGGAGCGCGGCCTCGACCTCTACCCCCACCAGGAGGAGGCGGTCATCGAGATCGTCTCCGGCGCCAACGTGATCATGAATACGCCGACCGGCTCCGGTAAGAGCCTGGTGGCGATCGCGGCGCACTTCGCGGCCCTGGCCGACGACCGGACCACCTTCTACACCGCCCCGATCAAGGCCCTGGTGTCGGAGAAGTTCTTCGCCCTCTGCGAGGTCTTCGGCGCCGACAACGTCGGCATGCTGACCGGCGACGCCAGCGTCAACGCCGACGCCCCGATCATCTGCTGCACGGCCGAGATCCTGGCCAACCTGGCGCTGCGCGAGGGCGACCGGGCCGACGTCGGCCAGGTGATCATGGACGAGTTCCACTTCTACGCCGAGCCGGACCGCGGCTGGGCGTGGCAGGTGCCGCTGATCGAGCTGCCGCAGGCCCAGTTCGTCCTCATGTCGGCCACGCTCGGCGACACCACCCGCTTCGTCGACGACCTGACCCGGCGCACCGGCCGGCCCACCGCCGTCGTCCGCTCGGCCGAGCGGCCGGTCCCGCTCCTCTTCTCGTACGCGATGACGCCGCTGCACGAGACCCTGGAGGAGCTGCTGGAGACGAAGCAGGCGCCGGTCTACGTCGTGCACTTCACCCAGGCCGCCGCCCTGGAACGCGCCCAGGCCCTGATGAGCGTGAACGTCTGCACCCGGGCCGAGAAGGACATGATCGCCCAGGCCATCGGGAACTTCCGGTTCACCTCCGGCTTCGGCAAGACCCTGTCCCGGCTGGTCCGGCACGGCATCGGCGTGCACCACGCCGGCATGCTGCCCAAGTACCGCCGGCTGGTGGAGACCCTCGCCCAGGCCGGCCTGCTCAAGGTCATCTGCGGCACGGACACCCTCGGCGTCGGGATCAACGTGCCGATCCGCACCGTGCTGTTCACCGGCCTGTCCAAGTACGACGGCGTGCGCACCCGGCTGCTCAAGGCCCGCGAGTTCCACCAGATCGCCGGACGGGCCGGTCGGGCCGGCTTCGACACCATCGGCCGGGTGGTGGTGCAGGCCCCGGAGCACGTCATCGACAACGAGAAGGCCCTGGCCAAGGCCGGCGACGACCCGAAGAAGCGGCGCAAGGTGGTGCGCAAGAAGCCGCCGGAGGGGTCGATCGGCTGGGGCAAGCCCACCTTCGAGCGCCTGGTCGAGGCCGAGCCCGAGCCGTTGACGTCCAGCTTCCAGGTCAGCCACTCGATGCTGCTCAACGTGATCGGCCGCCCCGGCGACGCGTTCGCGGCGATGCGGCACCTGCTCACCGACAACCACGAGGACCGGGCCGCCCAGCGCCGGCACATCCGGCGCGCCATCGCCATCTACCGGGCGCTGCGCGCCGGCGGGGTGGTCGAGCAGCTCGACGAGCCGGACGAGACCGGACGGCGGGTCCGTCTCACCGTCGACCTCCAGCTCGACTTCGCCCTCAACCAGCCGTTGTCACCGCTGGCCCTCGCGGCGATCGAGCTGCTCGACGTCGAGTCCCCCTCGTACGCCCTCGACGTCCTCTCGGTGATCGAGTCGATCCTCGACGACCCGCGCCAGGTGCTCTCCGCGCAGCAGTTCAAGGCCCGCGGCGAGGCGGTCGCCGCGATGAAGGCCGAGGGGATCGAGTACGAGGCCCGACTCGAACTGCTCGACGAGGTGACCTGGCCCAAGCCCCTCGCGGAGCTGCTGGAGTCGGCGTACGAGATGTACCGCCAGGGCCACCCGTGGGTGGCCGACCACCAGCTCTCCCCGAAGTCCGTGGTGCGGGACATGTACGAGCGGGCGATGACCTTCACGGAGTACGTCCAGTTCTACGGGCTGTCCCGCTCCGAGGGCCTCGTGCTGCGCTACCTCGCGGACGCGTACAAGACGCTGCGGCAGACCGTGCCCGAGGACGCGAAGACCGAGGAGCTGGTCGACCTCATCGAGTGGCTCGGCGAGCTGGTCCGCCAGGTCGACTCCAGCCTGATCGACGAGTGGGAGCGGCTGCGCAACCCCACCGACGCCGCCGAGGCGGCCGAGGCGCTGGACGACCGCGTCCCGGCGGTCACCCGCAACGCCCGCGCCTTCCGGGTGCTGGTGCGCAACGCCCTGTTCCGCCGGGTCGAGCTGGCCGCGCTGCGCCGCTGGCACGACCTCGGCGAACTGGACGCCGCGTCGGGCTGGGACGCCGACGCCTGGGCCGACGCGCTGGAGCCGTACTTCGAGGCGTACGACTCGATCGGGGTGGGACCGGACGCGCGCGGGCCGGCGCTGCTCATGATCGAACAGGGTCGGGAACGGTGGAGCGTACGGCAGATCCTGGACGACCCCGAGGGCGACCACGACTGGGGCATCAGCGCCGAGGTCGACCTCGCCGCCTCCGACGAGGCGGGCGCCGCGGTGGTCCGGATCACCTCCGTCAGCCAACTCTAGGTCGTTCCATGGGACCGCCCGGGATGCCCCGGGCGGTCCCATCCGTTCGAGGATGACGAGTCACGCCGGTGCGGAGCTGAGGTCCGCCACGTAGACAGGGGCGACCGGACACGTCCAGGTCTGGTTGGCTGGCTCAGCGGATCTTGCGCGGGCACGGTGCCGACGGTCATTCGGGACGCTGTGCGATGAAGACCATCTCGCGACCTGGCCGGTCCGGTGCCTGCCGTACCTCGCTGACGAGATAGCCCGCGCCGGCGAGGGATGCGGCCACCTCGTCGCGGCGACGAAACCGCAGGGTGGAGTCGGACGTCAACCGCGTGCCGTCCGACGCGAAGACGAACGTCCAGCGGAAGGAGACCAGGTCGCCGCTGACGTCGATCAGGTCGACCCACGTCTCGACCTCGCCAACGCCTGGGATCATCGTGTGCTTGTGCGATCGTTCG
The DNA here is from genome assembly GCF_040679695.1 of Micromonospora sp. NPDC052213. Lineage (NCBI taxonomy): Bacteria > Bacillati > Actinomycetota > Actinomycetes > Micromonosporales > Micromonosporaceae > Micromonospora > Micromonospora sp. NPDC052213. The sequence continues at coordinate 3,175 of NZ_JBFAVI010000043.1, read as the reverse complement.
TGGTTCCACTCCAACCACGCTTTCGCCGTCGGGTCGCGGGTCTCGAAGACCAGGCGTCCTCCTGGGCGCAGCGCCGCGTGCGCCGCCAGCAGAGTCGAGGCCCAGTCCTCGTCGGTCAGGAAGACCTGGGCGACGTTCGCGGTCATCGTCGCCAGATCCACCTGGAGCGGGGGCAGGTCCACCGCGTAACCGTGCAGCCACCGCACCCGATCGGCACCGGGCTTGGTCCGTGCGACCTCCAACGACGCCGCCGCCGGGTCCACCGCTGTCACGTCCAGGTCCTGGTGGGCGAGCAGACACGCGAAGGTGCCGGTACCGCAGCCGATGTCGAGGACGCTGTGCGCGCCGAACTCCCGGGCCATGGCCGCGTATACGTCCAGGTCACTGCGGTCGGGATCCAGGGGGTCGTAGACCTCGGCCAGACGGCGCTCCGCGAAGATCGGGTCAGCCACGCGGTCACCGTATCCTCCTGGTCCGGAGTGGACGAGCGAGTTCGCGTCGTCCGGGCCGGCAGACAAGTCGGCGGCGTGACCACGGCTTCTGGGGCAACTCTGGGCGTCGGCCGGGTCGGCTACGCTGCGCTGGCTCCCTGCCCGGCGATCGTGGTCGGCCGGGTTTCCACCCTCCTGTGAAGAGAGACGACGTGAACATTCGACGGTGGGGCGTCGGCGTGCTCGCCGCCGCCCTGTTCGTGCCCGGTCTGGCCGCTTGCAAGTCGGACGAACCGGCGCCGGCTGCCGGCGGCCCGGCCGCGTCGGCCATCCCCTCCGATCCGAAAGAGGCGCTGCTCGCCTCCATGAAGGAGATCGAGAAGGGCAACTTCACCTTCGTCGTGACCAGTGACGGGGACTTCGCCGTAAGCGGCACGGTGCACCTGCCGTCGAAGAGCGCCGAGATGAAGATGGGTGGCCAGGCCACCGAAGACCTCACCATGCAGACGCATTTCGTCCACATCGACGCCGACACCTGGGCCCTGCTCGAGTTCGGTGGCGCGATGGCCGAGATGATCCCCGAGGTCCACGCCCTCAAGGGCAAGTACCAGCATCTCGACCGGTCGAAGATCAAGGACGTCAAGGATCTCCAGTTCGACTTCGTCGATGTCGACCCGGCCGGCACCAAGCCACTCATCGAGGCGATCACCGAGGTCGAGAAGACCGGCGAGGGCGCGTACGCGGGAACGGTTGACGGGTCCAAGGCCACCGACTCGGATTGGTTCGACGCCGACACGCTGAAGGAACTCGGCGGCAAGGCTGGAGCGATTCCCTTCACCGCGCAGCTCGACGGCCAGGGGCGGCTGAGCAAGATGACCCTTCAGATGCCCGCGTCGGCCACGAGCAAGGCGCAGGAAATCACCGTCACCTACGCCGACTACGGAACCGCCAACCCGGTGCAGAAGCCACCGGCGGACAAGATCGTCGAGGCGTCCGACGACGTCTACGACATGCTCACCTGAGCATCGGTCTGCGGGGACGGGGCGGCGTTCTGCCGCCCCGTCCCGCGTCACACACCCCGCTCCTCGTGCCGCTCGGCGGCCATCTCGTCGCAAGTTGCTCGGTCACAGGCAACCTCGTTCGCCGCCTGGGCGATGTCACACCGGTCGATTAGAATGTATGTACTAATCGAGTTCCTGACCTGGGAGGACGCCCGTGACCACGCCCGCCTCCGCCCCACCCACCCCCTACGCCACCCTGCTCGGCTTCACCCGCTACGTCGACCGCACCGGCCCGACCAAGGCCACCTTCGTCGGGGGCCTGCGCAAGCAGCGGGTCAGCCGCTCCGGCTTCAACCCGCACGGCCAGTTCGTCAAGGCGCTCAAGGCCGACATCGCCTTCCACACCGGCGGCACCCACCTCGACCAGGTGGCCGACGTGGTCAAGCCCCGCTGGCGCCCGCTCTACGAGGCCCTCGTCCCCGGCGCGCGGGCCTGGCTGCACTCCCTCGGCGAGCCGAGGGCCGTCGACCTCGCCCAGACCCGCGACGCGCTCGCCATGCTCGGCGACCTGCCCGTCAAGATCAACCCCCAGTTCGGCGTACGCCACGCCGACGGTCGCGTCGAGGCCGTCCGCCTGCACTTCGACGAGGCCCCGCCCAGCCCGGAGGCGGTGCTGGCCACCCTGCACCTGATGGCCCGGCACATGGACGCGGTACTCCCGCACGCCGAGCCGGTCCTGGTGGACGTCCGCCGGGGCGAGGCCCACCGCATGCCCGCCGACGCCCGGCCCGAGCAGATCGAGCGTTGGCTGGCCGGCGAGGCGGCCGCCTTCCAGGCGATCTGGGCCACGGCCGCCTGACCCACCCACCACCCGACCCCTCGACGGGCCCACCCGGGGCCCCGACGCGCGCCACCTTCCGGAGCCGGCCGACACCGCGCCCCGGGAGGTGGCGCGTCGCCGTTCCGGCGGGCCGCCGCGCCGGCGACCACCCGGAGGCCACGTCCTTCGGGCGCGATTCGCCCAGGTCGGCGACAGAACGCGGCGCGGCGACAATCACTTTCCCCGTCAACGGTTGAGCCTTCAACCATCTCCGGGTACGGTGATCCCCGGCGGCATCCGACAGACCCGGCGGACCGAGATCCGGGCTGCGGGACGTTCCGCCCGCCGGTCGCGTCGCGCCCGGCCGTCCGCGACACGGCGCGCGTCGACCCGACCGGCCGTTCGGCAGTCCACCAGCATGAGGAGCAGAACCATGACCCTGCCCACCACCGTCCGTGACGTCGCGATGCTGCTCGCCCGGATCGGCGTCGGCATCGTCTTCTTCGCCCACGGCTGGCAGAAGCTGGTCACCAACGGCGTCGACGGGACCGCCGCCTTCTTCGACCAGGCCGGCGTACCCCTGCCGACCCTGTCCGCGTGGTTCGCCACGGGCGTCGAGCTGCTCGGCGGCGCGGCGCTGATCCTCGGCGCGGTCGTCCCGATCGCCGGTGTCCTGCTCGCGCTGGACATGCTCGGCGCGTTCATCTTCGTGCACGCCGGCAACGGCCTGTTCGTGGACAAGGGCGGCTACGAGCTCGTCCTCGTCCTCGGCGCGGCGAGCCTGCTGCTGGCGGCGATCGGGGCCGGCCGGCTCAGCGTCGACCACCTGCTGACCGGCCGCCGCCGGGCCGTCGAACCGGCCCCCGCCGGCCGGGCCTGACCCGCACAACGCAGTGGTGGCCGCACCGGGGACGGTGCGGCCA
>NZ_JBFAVI010000042.1:0-45586 GCF_040679695.1 Micromonospora sp. NPDC052213 | reverse complement strand
AGCCGCGCAGTACTCCGCCCCGCCCGCCCAGCCCTACGCGGCGGCACCCGGTACGGATCTGGTCCGGCCGGGACCGCACCCGCCGGTGATGGCGCCCGCGGCCGGGCAGCCGGGCCCGCTGCCGGCCGGCTACCCGCCGCCCGCGCAGGGCGCGGTGGCGGTGCAGATCGGCGAGATCATGGTGAGCCCGCCGGTGATCCGTACGCCGGCCGGCGTGCTGCCGCTCGCCGGCGCCTCCTGGCACGTCGTCGACCACTGGCAGCAGGAGCAGAAGACCGCCACCTGGGCGGTGGTGTGCGCCATCGTCGGCTTCTTCTGCCTGACCTTCTTCAGCCTGCTGTTCCTGCTGATCAAGGAGACCCGGCACCACGGCACCGTGCAGGTCACCGTGTCGAACGGCGCCCAGCAGTACGTGGCCCGGATCCCCGTCGCGAACCAGGCCCAGGTGCAGCACATCAACAACCAGGTCAACTACGCCCGGTCGCTGTCGAACATGTGACCCGCCCACGGCTCGCGCCGCCCGGCACACCCCCGCCGGGCGGTCAGCCGCCGGCCCGCCCTGCGTGGATCGCGCGTACGGCGTCGATGGTGTCGGCCTCGGCCGCCGTCTTGTCGTCGCGGTAGCGCACCACCCGGGCGAAGCGCAGCGCCACCCCGCCCGGGTAGCGGGAACTGCTCTGCACCCCGTCGAAGGCGATCTCGACCACCTGCTCGGGGCGGACTCGCACCACCCAGTCGCCGCGCTCGACGGCGAGCGAGAGGAACCGCTCGGTCTGCCAGCGCAACACCTCGTCGGTCAGGCCCTTGAACGTCTTGCCGAGCATCACGAAGTCGCCGGTGCGCGGGTCCCGCGCGCCGAGGTGCAGGTTGGACAGCCAGCCCTGGCGCCGGCCGCTGCCCCACTCCACCGCGAGCACCACCAGGTCGAGGGTGTGCCGGGGCTTCACCTTGACCCAGGCGGCGCCCCGGCGGCCGGCGTCGTAGGGGGCGTCGGGCGCCTTCACCACGACCCCCTCCTGGCCGGCGTCGACCGTGGCGGCGAACGCCTCGCCGGCCCGTTCCGGGCCGTCGACCTCCATCCGACCGACCAGCAGCGGAGGGTCGACGGCGGCGGCGAGCGCGGCCCAGCGCTCCCGGCCGGGCAGGTCGATCAGGTCGTTGCCGTCGAGGTGCAGCAGGTCGAAGAAGTACGGCGTCAGCACCGTCTCGCCGGTGGACTCGGCGGCGGCGAGCACGGCCGGGGCGACCGGGGCCCGGCCGGTGGTGCTCGGCGTGGTGCGCCGCGCCGCGCGGCTCGACGTCTCCTGGAAGGGCAGCGGCCGGCCCGTCGCGTCGAGCCCGATCGCCTCGCCGTCGAGCACCAGCTCGCGGGCGGGCAGCGCCCGCACGGCGGCGACCACCTCGGGCACCCGGGCGGTGATGTCGTCGAGGCTGCGGGTGAAGACGGCGATGTCGTGGCCGGAGCGGTGCACCTGGATCCGGATGCCGTCGAGCTTGACGTCGACCACGGCGGGCGTCCCGGTGGCGGCGAGCGCCTCGTCCACCGAGGGCGCGCTCTGGGCCAGCATCGGCGCGAGCGGGCGGCCGACCTGGAGGCCGAAGGCGGCCAGCGCCGGCGCGCCGCCGTCGAGCGCGGCGACCGCGACCGCCCGCAGGTCGCCGGCGAGCAGCAGAGCCCGGCGTACGGCGGCGACCGGCACGTCGGCCGCCCGGGCCACCGCGTCGGCGAGCAGCCCCGCCTGGGCGCCCTGCCGCAGCTCGCCGCTGAACAGGCCGGTCAGCAGCCGCTGCTCGTCGGCGGTGGCGGCGGCGTAGAGCGCACCGAGCAGCGCCCGGCGGCGGGCCTGCGAACCCGGCCCACGCACCGCCGCGATCTCGTCGACGGCCGCGTCGACGGCGGCCACGGTCAGGGTCGGCTCGGCCGCCGGGGGCGGCAGGTCACGCAGGCTCGCCCAGCCCACCCCGGTCTGCCGCTGGCGCAGCTCGCCGGCCAGCCACCCCGAGCCGGCCGCGACCTCGTCGGGGTCGAGCGACCGCAGCGCCTCGGCGAGCAGCTCCACCTTGGCCCGCCGGGCCCGGGTGGCGCCGACGGCGGCGGAGGTGGCTGCCAGGTCGATGAACCGCACGGGTCCATCCTGCCAGCCACCCCCGACACCACCCGGGCATTGCCGTGCCCGGGTCGTCACGCGGCCGGGCGGTCAGGCCGAGACGGGCTCCTCGATGCGGAGCCCGCGGGCGCGGATCTCGTCGGCGACCCGGGAGAGCACCGTGTCGAGCGCGACCAGGGCGGCGGAGAGCTCACCAAGCTGTTCCTTGAGCGTGTCCTCGGGCCACGCGGAGACATCGACGTCCCCCAGAGCGCTGACGGCGGCTTCGAGCCGGCTCATCACCTCGTTCGTACGCATGTTCGAGAGGCTATAACAAGCCCGCGCCCGACACACCGCAAACTCCCACATCGACCCGGAAGTTACGGTTCCGACACCTAACGCCCGTCGGCGCCCGCCTCGGCGACCTTCTTCAGCAGCAGCGCCTCGGCCAGGCAGACCCGGGCGAACTCGCCGAGGTGCAGGCTCTCGTTCGGGCCGTGCGCCCGGGCGTGCGGGTCCTCGACGCCGGTCACCAGGATCGCCGCCCCCGGGAACATCTCCTGGAAGGTGGCGATGAACGGGATCGAGCCGCCGACGCCGATGTCCACCGGGTCGGTGCCGTCCCAGGCGGTCCGGAACGCCGAACGGGCGGCGTCGAACATCGGGCCGGAGGCGTCGATGACACACGGGTCACCGTCGTGCTCGAAGGTGACGGTCACCCGCGCACCCCACGGCGCGTACTTCTCCAGGTGGGCGCGCAGGGCCGCGTACGCCCGCTTGGGGTCGTCGCCCGGCGCGAGCCGCACGCTCAGCTTCGCCTTCGCGGTCGGAACCAGGGCGTTCGGCGCCTCGCCGGTGGCCGGGGCGTCGATGCCGAGCACCGCGAGGGCCGGCTTGGTCCAGAGCCGGTCGGTGATCCGCCCGGTGCCGATGAAGTCGACGCCCTCGCTCAGCCCGGCCTCGGCGCGGATCCGCTCCTCCGGGTAGTCGACGACCGCACCCTCCCGGCCCACCAGGCCGTCGACGGCGACGTCGCCGGCGTCGGTGTGCAGGGTGGCCAGCAGCCGGACCAGCGCGGTCAGCGCGTCCGGCACGGCGCCGCCGAACATGCCGCTGTGCACGGCGTGGTCGAGGGTGCGCACCTCGACGAAGCAGTTGACGATGCCACGCAGCGAGGTGGTCAGCGCCGGCACGCCGATGTCCCAGTTGCCGGAGTCGGCGATGACGATGACGTCCGACGCGATCTCGTCGCGGTGCTCGGCGAGCAGCCGCTCCAGCGAGTCGGAGCCGTACTCCTCCTCGCCCTCGATGAACAGGACCACGCCCACCGGCAGCGCGTCCCCGAACGCGCGCAGCGCCGCGACGTGCGCCATGATGCCGGCCTTGTCGTCGGCGGCACCCCGGCCGTAGAGCCGGCCGTCCCGCTCCACGGGCTCGAACGGGTCCGACTCCCACAGGGACAGGTCGCCCACCGGCTGCACGTCGTGGTGGGCGTAGAGCAGCACCGTCGGCGCACCGGGCGGGGCGGGCTTCTTCCCGATGACCGCCGGCTGGCCGCCGGAGCGCACGATCTTGACGTCGAGGCCGCAGCCGCGCAGCAGCTCGGCCACCGCCTCGGCGGAGCGCTCCACGTGCGAGTGGTCGAAGCCCTCGAACGCGATGCCGGGGATGCGGACGAGGCGTTCCAGGTCGGCACGGACGCCGGGCAGCTCCCGCTCGACGGCGGCCCGGACCTCGGACTCGGACATGATCGGTGTGGTCATGACCGGCATCGTATGCCGGCCTTACCCGTCGCCTCGCCCGAGGCCATGGCCACGCTGGCTGGTCAGGGCCGCCGCACGTAGTAGCGGGCGGCGTCGTGCGGCAGGGTCGGCGCGCCGTCGACCACCAGGTCGGCCCGGGCCTCGGTGCGGTCCGCGGCGAAGTGCGCCCGCTCCCCGAGGTGCCAGCGGCGCAGCTCCGGCAGGATCCCGGAACCGTCCCGCCGCACGGCCCGGGTGAGCCGCAGCGGCGCCGGGGCGGTGACGAAGACGGCGAGGGTGCGGTCGGCCGCGGTTGCGACCCGCGCCGCGCTGACCCCCTCGACCACCAGCACCGGCGCGACCGGCACCGGCACCGGGCGGGGCAGGAAGGCCCGGCGGACCCAGCTGTACCGGCGGTACGCCCCCGGCCGACCGGCGCGCAGCGGCGCCAGCACGCACTCTTCGAGCCGGGGCCAGAAGGTGAGCTGGTCGTCCCACCCGTCGAGCAGGTCGTCGGTGTGCACCACGGGCGGCCGCCCGGCGCCGGGCAGGTCGGCGAGGGCGTCCGCGAGCCGCGCCGCGAACACGCTCTTGCCCGCGCCGCTCGGCCCGTCCACCACCACGAGCCGGGTCCGCCCCAACCGCGCCGGCCCGGCGAGCACCCGCCGGGCCAACCGGTCGTACGCCTCGACCACCGCCACCGCCACCTGGCCGACGGTAGTGGGAGGCGCGGAGCGGACCGACGACGGGCGAGCCGCGCGGAGCGGACCGACGAGGGCGAGCCGCGCCGGACGGCGCGTGGGCCGGCCTCGGCGGGGCGTCGGGGGGCGACCGCCGTGCGGGCCCACCGATCGGGGGTCGCCCGAACGAGCGGTCGTCGGGCTGGCCGGGGCGTTCGGTCGGCGGGGCCCCGGACCGGGCGGGATGATCGGCTGGTGTCCCACAGCGTGATGAGTCCGGGCGTCGACGCCCTGCTGGAACAGGCCCGCGCAGGGGTGCGCCGGCTGACCCCGCACCAGACCGTCGAGGCGGTCCGCACCGGGGCGTTGCTGGTCGACACCCGCACCGACGTGCAGCGCCGGGAACAGGGCGACCTCCCGGGTGCCATCGTGATCGACCGGACGGTGCTGGAATGGCGGCTGGACCCGGCCAGCGCCTGGCGGATCCCCGAGGCCACGGGTTACGACCGGCGCATCGTCGTGGTGTGCCGGCAGGGCTACGCCTCCAGCCTCGCGGTGGCGAGCCTGCGGGCGCTCGGGCTGCACCGCGCCACCGACATGATCGGCGGCGTGCAGGCGTGGCGCGACGCGGGTTTGCCCATGTCCGACCGCCCGGCCGACATCCGCTACTGACTCCGCACCGACGGTCCGATCCGGCGGGTCCGATCCGGCGGGTCCGGATCCGCCTCCCACCGTCCGGCCACTGTCGAGCTGCCCCGTCCATGGAACCACCATCGGTGGCGCGAAGGTGCGCGGCACGGGGCACACCGCAAGCACACGCCGCACGGCGTAGGCGCACGCCGCAAGCGCCGGCACACACCGCAAGCGCAGGGCTACACCGCACGGCAAGGCCGGCACGGACGTGCGCGGGGCGGGGGCGCCGTCAGGGGGCCGGTGGGGCGCCGGGTGGAATGAAGGGGAGGCCGGCCGGCGGGCCGGTCTCGACGAGGCGCCAGAGGGCATCGGTGTCCAGGTACTCCTCGACCAGGTCGCCGAGCAGGTCGAGGGAGCGCTCGCGGGCGGCGGCGAACGACGTGTCCGGCGCGACCCGGAAGCCGGACCGGCCGGCCAGCCGGGCCACCTCGGTCAGGAAACGGCGGCGGAATTCGTCGGACTCGAAGGCTCCGTGCCAGTGGGTGCCGTGCACGGTGCCCGCCACCGCGCCCTCGCCGCTGCCGTCAGCGCAGGTCAGCAGCGGGGTCAGCGTGGGATCGGCGTGCGAGACGTAGCCGTGGTGGATCTCGTAGCCACGGACCGGGACGTCGCCGCCGGCGGTCCCGACCGACTGCCGGACGGTCTTGCGTGGGTCGAAGGTGACCTCGATCGGCAGCAGGCCCAGCCCCGGCACGCTCCCCTGCCGGCTCTCCACCGGGTCGTGGATGGCCCGGGCCAGCATCTGGAAGCCGCCGCAGATGCCGAGCAGCGGCCTGCCCGCCGCCGCGTGCGCCAGCACCGCGTCGGCGAGCCCGGTCTCCCGCAGCCAGGCCAGGTCCGCCACCGTCGACTTCGAGCCGGGCAGGACGACCAGGTCGGCGGCGGCCAGCTCGGCCGGCTCGACGGTCAGCCGCACCCGTACGCCGGGCTCGGTGGCGAGCGCCTCGACGTCGGTGGCGTTGCTGATCCGGGGCAGCCGGACCACGGCGACGTCCAGCCAGTCGGTGCCGCGCGGGGCGGCCGGCCGGCCGAGCACCCGCCCGTACGCGAGCGAGTCCTCGGCGTCGAGCCAGAGGTCGAGCGCCCAGGGCAGCACCCCGTACGTCGGCCGACCGGTGACCCGGTGCAGCATGTCCAGCCCGGGCCGGAGGAGCCCGAGGTCGCCCCGGAACTTGTTGATCACGAACCCGGCGATCAACGCCTGGTCGGCCGGGTCCAGCAGTGCGACGGTGCCGAACATCGAGGCGAACACCCCGCCCCGGTCGATGTCGCCGACCACGATCGTGGGCAGGTTGGCGTGCCGGGCCAGGCCCATGTTGACGTAGTCGCCGGCCCGCAGGTTGATCTCCGCTGGGCTGCCCGCCCCCTCGCAGATCACCACGTCGTACGCCTCCCGCAGCTCGGCGAGCGCCGCGTACGCCGTCTCGGCGAGGCGGGGCCGCAGCTGGCGGAAGTTGCCGGCGGTGACCGTGTCGACGGCCTCGCCGAGCAGCACCACCTGGCTGGCCAGGTCGCTGCCCGGCTTGAGCAGGACGGGGTTGAACCGCAGGTCGGGGGCGAGCCCGCAGGCCGCCGCCTGCATCGCCTGGGCCCGGCCGATCTCGCCGCCCCGGCCGTCCGCGCCGACGACCACGGCCGAGTTGTTGGACATGTTCTGGGCCTTGAACGGCGCCACCTTCACGCCCCGGCGGTGCAACCACCGGCAGATGCCGGCGGTGAGCACGCTCTTGCCGGCGTCGGAGGTCGTGCCGGCGACCAGCAGCCCGCCGCTCACCGGCCGCTCCCCCGCCCCGCCGTCACCGCGACGCGGCGACCGGTCGCGCCCACCAGCGGACCGGCGGCGCCCACCAACGGACCGGCGGCGCCCGCCAGCCGACCGGCGGCGCCCACCAGCGGGCCGGTGGTGCTTCGATTCCCGTCGCGCTGCCCGAGGATGCCCTGCCCGGTGTCGGGCCGCCGCAGCACGCGCCGCACCACTGCACCCCGGCCGAGGGCGCGGCGGCCGACGGCGGTCACCAGGCGACCGACGGTCAGCGGGTAGGCGGCCGCCAGGCCGAGCGCGGCCAGCCCGACCGCGCCCGAGATCCGGGCGGCCCGCTTCAGGTGCCGCGCCTCGGGCCGGGGGCCGTCGCCGAGGAACGGCCGCACCTCCGAGCGGCCGAAGTAGACGTTGCGCCCGCCGAGCCGTACGCCGAGGGCGCCGGCCATCGCGGCCTCGCACTGCCCGGCGTTCGGGCTGGGGTGGTCGTCGCGGTCCCGGCGCCACACCCGCCAGGCGCGTTCCCGGTCGCCGTCGGCGGTCGGCGCGACGGCGATGGTGAGCAGCCCGGTCAGCCGCGCGGGCACCAGGTTGAGCAGGTCGTCGAGGCGGGCGGCCGGGGTGCCGAACCGGGCGTAGCGGGGCGAGCGGTGCCCCACCATCGCGTCGAGGGTGTTCGCCGCCCGGTAGCCGAGCAGGCCGGGCAGGCCCGCGACCGCGCCCCAGAGCAGCGGGGCGACGACGGCGTCCGACGTGTTCTCGGCGACCGACTCCACGGTCGCACGGGCCAGCTCGGGCTCGTCGAGCGTCGACGGGTCCCGGCCGCAGAGATGACCGAGCCGCTGCCGCGCCGCCGGCAGGTCGCCGTCGCGCAGGGCCCGCCCCATCACGGTGGCCTCGTGCCGCAGGGTACGCCCGCCCAGCACCGTCCAGGTCCCGGCAGCGACCAGCGCGGCCCGGGCCACCGGGCGGTTTCGGGTGGCAACCGTCGCGGCCACGCCGAGCAGCACCGGCGCCCCGACCGCCAGCGCGGCGAACGCCGTGCCGGCGCCCCTGTCCGGGCGGTAGATCCGCCGCTCCAGGGCTCCGGCGGCGCGGCCGAAACCGGCCACGGGGTGGTAGCGGCGGGGGTCGCCGAGGAGCGCGTCGAGTGCGTACCCCGCGACCAGTCCCGCCGCGGTCGCCACCGGCGTCGCCTGTCGCACCCGCCATCACCTCCGGCCGGCCAGCCTAGCCGAGCGCCTTCCCGCCATCGGGCGGGAGCGACCGGAACTCGCGGGCCAGCGACCGGGCGGCCCGCCGACAGGGGCTGTGCCACGCCGACAAGCCCCACCGACAGGGGGTGCCCGCCGACAAGGACCCCGGCAGGGGCCGTGCCACGCCGACGAGGGCCGTGCTCGCCGACAGAGTCCTCCGACCGCAGTCCCCCGACCGCCACGGGACGCGCCCGCCCGCTGCCGGGGGACGCGCCCGCCGGCACCAGCCGGGTCGCCGGACCGGATCGCCGGACTTGGGGCGCGGGAGACACGCGGGGTGACGACGGCGTGGCCGACGTCACCCCGCCCCCGTCGTGTCGCCCGGGCCCGCCCGGTCACGCCGGCTGCGGCACCCGCCCCCGACCCCGTCGGCCGCGCCCGTTCGCGGTGAGGCCCGCGCCGGTCTCCTCGGGGCGCGTGCCCGCTGCCGCGTCGGACTCCTCGGGCGCCGACGTCGGGCCGCCGGCCTCCGGCGCGGGGCCGTCGGGTTCCTCGTCGCGGCTGCCGTCCGCCGGGTCGTCGAAGGGGTCGAGCGAGCCGTCGAAGCCGGCGTCGGCCGGCAGGCCGGGGCCGGCCCCGGACGGGCCGAAGTCGGGCAGCTCGAACTCGACGTCGAGCAGCCGGCCGTCGGGCAGGGCGGGGGCGTCCTCGTCCGGCACCGGCTCGGTCGCCTCGCCGTGCACCCGGTGCTCGGCCTCCGCGTCCTCGACGGTGCTGGTGGTCATGCTCGGCCGGTTGCGCATGAACCGGCCCCGGCCCCGGGACAGGTCGTGACCGACGGCGACCGCCTCCAGCTCGTAGAGGGTGCGGTGGTTGCCGGCGTCGTCGGTCCAGTCGCGGGTGTAGAGCCGCCCGCAGACCACCACCGGGTCGCCGACCATCACCGAGGCGGCCACGCCCTCGGCGAGCTTGCGCCAGCAGTTGACGCGGACGCGCAGGCTGTTGCCGTCGACCCAGCGACCGCTGTCGCGGTCGAGCCGGCGCGCGGTGGAGGCGACCTTGAAGTTGGCCACCAGGGTGTTGCTCTGGGTGGTGCGGCGCCACTCCGGGGCCGTCAACACGTTGCCCACGACCGTGACGTAGGTGTCGAACATCGTCCCTCCAGGGGGAGATCGGGCTTGCCATCGCGAGTCGACTCGGTGTCGAGCCTGGGCCGTCGGGCACGACCGGCGCCACCGTCGCCCGCCGGCCTGTGGACAGCCGGACCGCCTGTGGACAAAGACCTGATCAAGGTCCCGGTGTGCTAGGGCCGAGCGGCCCTGGGGGCGCCCACGGCGTCCGGCAGATGATCGGGACACCGGAGAGGTCACGTTCCGGACGGAAGGCGGCGGGGTATGGATTCGATCAACCGCACCGCCGACAGCACGACGAACGAGAGGTCAGCGATCATGATGATGACCAGCACCGCAACCACCTTCGTCTCCGGCCAGGTGCGGCGATGAGCGCCGTCGCCAACCCGGCCACCGTCGCCGAGTGCCTGCGGGTCGGCGCCGGGTTCTCCCAGGGCGACCGGAACTGGATCGCGGAGCAGTTCGCCACGCTGGACGCCCGGCTGGCCGGGTTCCACGCCGACGCCACCGAGCTGGAACTGTCGGTGAAGGACCGGGAGGCCAAGGGACAGAAGGTCACCCTGGAGTGTTGGATCGCCGGCCGGCAGAAGATCGTCACCACGTCCGCCGAGGAGGACCTGCACGCCGCGCTCAACGACGTCCGGGACGACCTGCGGCGGCGGCTCAACGACGCGAAGACCAAGCAGGAGCCGCGGCACAACAAGCACCTGCGGGACGTCGGCCAGCCGGCCGTCGAGACCGGAACCGGGAGCGACCCGGACACCGACCCGGCCCGCGCCGAGGTGGAGACGGTCTGAGGCGTACGCCCGAGGCCCCGTCCGTGGTGCGGGCGGACGGGGCCGGGGCACGGCGGGGCTACCGCCCGGTAGCTCGCCGGCGTACCGTCGCGTTCGTGGAACCGGACGTGCTGGGCCCGCCGTACGAGCGGCAGACGATCGACCTGGGCACCGACGACGAGGGGCCGGTGGTGGCCACCCTGGTCCGTCGCCGCGCCGACCGCCCGACCAGGCGGGCCGTGCTCTACACGCACGGCTTCACCGACTACTTCTTCCAGGCCCACCTCGGCCACTTCTTCGCCGAGCGGGGGTGGGACTTCTACGCCGTCGACCTGCGCAAGCACGGCCGCAGCCTGCTGCCCCACCAGACCCCGAACTTCTGCCGCGACGTCAGCGACTACTTCCCGGAGCTGGACGCCGCCGCGACGATCATCCGCGAGGACGACGGGCACGACACCCTGCTCGCGATGGGCCACTCCACCGGCGGCCTGATCATGCCGCTCTGGGCGCACGCCCGCCGCGACGCCGGGATCATCGACGGGCTCTTCCTGAACAGCCCCTTCTTCGACATCAACGCCCCCTGGGCGGTACGCCGGCCGCTCGCCGCCGCCGTCGCCCCGCTGGGCCGCCGCGCGCCGCGCCGCGTCCTGCCGTTCGGGCTGGGCACCGTCTACAGCCAGACCATCCACGCCGACCACCACGGCGAGTGGAACTACAACCTGGCGTGGAAGCCGCTCGCCGGGTTCCCCGTCCGGGCCGGTTGGCTGAACGCCATCCGTACCGCCCAGCGGCAGCTCCGCGCCGGGCTGGACATCCGGGTGCCGGTGCTGCTCGCCTGCTCGACGCGCTCGTTCAAGGGCACGAAGTGGCACGAGTCGGCCGCGCTCGCCGACGCCGTCCTCGACGTCGAGCACATGGTCCGCTGGGCGCCCCGCCTCGGCCGGCACGTCACCGTGGCACGCTTCGACGGCGGCATGCACGACCTCACGCTCTCCGGCCCCGCCGTACGCGAGAAGGTCTTCGCGGAGGTCGGGCGCTGGGCCGACGCGTTCTTCGACGCCGGGCCGACGGTCCGTGACGGAGAGCGGCCACCGGCGAGCCGGCGGCCCGCAGACGGGGCCGACCAGGCGGGTGTGCCCGCGCAGGGCGGCTGAGCCGGCGGCCGACGCACCCTCACACGGCGGCGACGGCCTCGCGGATGCGGTCGAAGGTGGCCAGCGGGTGACCGCCGTCGCGGGCCGGCAGGACGAGCCCGAGGCACCGCAGGCCCACCTCACCGTCGCCGGCCTGGACCCCGAACACCGGCGCGCCGACGTAGCCGAGCGGCAGTTCCGCGGTGATCCGGACGGCGTCGCCCACGCGCGTCACCCGCTCGATCGCCACCTCCAGCGGCCGGGCGCCGTCCGCGCCGGCCCCGTGGGCGAGCACGATGGCCGAGCCCGGCTCCGCGCCGATCCGGGCGATCGCGTCCCGGTCGGCCGCGATCCCGTCCGGCACCTGCTGGGTACGCCACCGCCAGCCCTCGCCGTCGGCGTGCTCGTGCAGGCCGCCGGTGGGCATGACGGCCACGCCGAGGTCCCCGCGATGGTGCCACCGGGCGGCGTAGTCCGGCAGGGCCACGGCGTCCGCCGACACCCCGGCCGGCTCGGTCACGCTCGCCCGCAGCCCGATCTCCCCGGCCGGGGCGTGGGTGAGGGCGTCGGCGGTCAGCAGGTACTCCCGCCCCTGCCCGGTGAAGAAGAACGCCGTGCCCTCGTCCCGTCCGCCGTCCGCCGGCCCGGCGTCGGTCCGGCGGATGGGCAGGATCGCGCGGCCGAGGAGCTGGCACAGCTCGTAGGCGACGTCGTTCTCGGTGTCCGGGTCAAGCAGCACCAGCCGAGGGTACGACCCGTCGACCGCCGGGCCGCGCCGACGGCGGAACCCGGGTGACCTCCGCCGGGGGTGCGTGCGACCCTGATCGACGACATGGGACGCGACCACCCGTTCCACCGGCCACCCCGTGGTCGGCGGTACCCTTCACGCGCGACACGTACGCCGCGCGCCCGTAGCTCAGCGGATAGAGCAGGGGACTTCTAATCCCAAGGCCGCAGGTTCGAATCCTGCCGGGCGCACTCACGTCAACCCACGTCCTCGGAGCCCCGAGCGGGTGGAAAGCGGTGGCCACGGCGACGCGGGCGAGGTGCCCGGCCACCGCGTCGGGCTCGGCGGCGGTCTGGTTCCAGGCGGCCGGCGGAAGCGGGGCGGGGCACTCGGGCAGTTCGCGGAAGGCGGCCCGGGAGGCTCGACGTGGGGCACGCGCGGAGGACAGGCGACGGCTACGACACGTGGCCGCAGCGTCGTGGCGGTCACCTGAGCCGGACGTCGAGGGTGGGGAAGTCGTACCAGCTCAGCTCGAAGGACGACGCGGCCTCCGGGACCACCGGGTAGACGGCCCAGCTGTTGATCTGCTCGCCCGGCCCGATGTTGAAGGACTGACCGGCCCGTGTCGTGGCGCACCACGTCCTCTCGGGACGCACGGTCCGCCCGTCCGACAGGGTGAGGTGTGAGGAAACCAGGTCGACGTCGACGGCCGGGCAGCTCACCGGCCACGCGAGCCGCGAGTCGTTGCGGTAACTGATGTTCAGCCGCAGCTTTCCGCCGCTGGTCTCGGCGCTGACCAGCGTGACGCTCAGCGACGCCTGTTCGTAGATCGGCCGGTCGAGCCGGTACGTCCGGGGCGCGGGCTGCGCCTGGCTGGGCGACGCGGACGGGCCCGGCGACACCGACCGGCCCGGCGACGCCGAGTGGCCGGGGTCGGCGTTCCCGGATCCGGTCGACGGGCGGCCGGTGCTGCCGGTGACCGCGGCGGTGGGATCCTGCTGCCGGGTCGCGGTGCGGTCGGCCAGGTATGCGCCGGCGAGGGTGCCGACGACGGCTAGGCCCGCCGTCGCCACGATGACGCCGAACAGGCTCACGTACCTCTTCACGGTCGGCTCCTGGCTGGTGAGGCGGCGATGGCGTGAACGTAGCACCGGCATCGAAATGGCACGGTGCGACGACTGCGCCCGCCGGCCGGCCTGTGCCGTACGCGAACCGGGCGCTGGCGGCGCTCGTGCTGCACGTCAACCGGGAGGTCGTCCCCACCCCGCCCAGGTCGCGCTGCTGCGCGACCTGGGCCTGCGACTGGGCTCAATCCGGCGGCACGCGCTCCCGCCGGCCGGTGCCATATGCTGCGCCGGTTGTCACGGGGCACGGGGAGGGCGACATGCGACGCTGGCTGGGCGTCACGTTTTCGGCCGCGCTGGTCGCGGGGGTGCTGAGCGGGTGCGGCACCCCGCCGGGCACCGACGGCGACCTGACCGACGACTGGCGGCCGGTCGCCGAGGCCCGCCAGTTCGTACCGCAGGCAGGTGAGTGCCACGCGGTCGCCGACCCGACCGCGTACCTCACGAGCCACCAGCCGGTCGACTGCGCGAAGTCGCACCTGGTCGAGACGTTCCACATCGGCACGTTCACGGGTGAGCTCGCCGCGCGCCCGATCCCGCCCCGCGTCGAGTCGATGGCGATGCGCACCGCGTTCGCCGAGTGCGACGCCGAGGCGAAGGTGTTCGTCGGTGGCGAGTGGCGCGGCGCGCGGTTGTCGGTGCAGGTGGCGCCCACCTCGCCGCCCGGCTGGGCTGGTGGCAGCCGGTGGTACCGCTGCGACCTGCTCGAGCTCGCCGCGGGCGGCACCGGCGGCGGCGTGGTCGACCCGGTCGTGCCCCGCACCGGCACCCTGCGGGACGTCCTCAAGGCTCCCTCCTCGCTGACGTTCACCTGCGCCGAGGAGAACCGCTGGGGCAACCTGGAGCCGGTGGCCTGCGGCGAGCCGCACCGGTTCGAGTACGCGGGCATCTGGACCGCCCCGGACGGCCGGTACGACGACGCGACGAAGGACGAGGACGCGATCCACGCGAAGTGCCGGACGGTCATCGCCCGCTACGCGAAGGTGCCGGTCGACGGCATGCTCCGCTACCGCACCGGCACCACCTACCGGTTCCCGTCAGAGGAGGCGTGGGCACGCGGTGACCGGGGGGTGCGCTGCTGGTTCTGGTCGGGTGGACGGAAGCTGACCCGGTCGATCGCCGGCGGCGGCCCCAGGGCCCTGCCGGTCAACTGAGCGCCCGGCCGACAAATTGACGTGACAGCACTGCCGGCTCGTGGCCAGCATCGACGGATGGCGGGGTCCCGACCGGCGGAGCCGGACATCGTGCGCTACTACACCGACGTCTTCGTGGAGGCGGACCGGCTGGAGCAGACCCCGCTGGGGCGGCTGGAGGGGCTGCGCACCCGCCAGGTCCTGACCCGGCTGCTGCCGCCGGCACCGGCGACGGTGCTGGACGTCGGCGGCGGCCCCGGCGCGTACGCGGGGTGGCTGGCGGCCGCCGGCCATCGGGTGCACCTGGTCGACCTGGTCCCCGCGCACGCGGCGGCGGCCCGGCGCGCGCATCCGGGGGTGAGCGCCACGATCGGCGACGCACGGCGTCTGCCGCTCGCCGACGGCTGCGCCGACGTGACCCTGCTGCTCGGGCCGCTCTACCATCTGACCGGTCGCGCGGACCGGGTCGCCGCACTGCGCGAGGCGGCCCGCCTGACCCGGCCCGGCGGCCTGGTGGTCACGGCGACGATCAGCCGGCAGGCGCCGCTGATGGATCTCACTCGGCAGGGGCGGGTGGACGACCACACCCGTCCCGCCCTGCTGCGCACCTACGCGACCGGCGTCAACGACGCGGGCAGCGGCTTCACCACCGCCTACTTCCACCGGCCGGACGAGGTGGTCGACGAGTTCGGGACGGCCGGGCTTCCCCGGCCAGACCTGTACGGCGTCGAGGGTCCGCTGTGGCCGCTGTTGGCCGTGGCGGGCGGGCCGGAGGCCGACGGGCCGTTGTTCGCGGAGGTGTTGCGCTGCGCGACGCTCTTCGAGCGCGATCCGGAGGTGATCGGCGCCAGCGGGCACCTGCTGGCGGCGGCGCGGCCCGGAGCCGACCGAGCCGGCGGCTGAGGGCAGCGGCGGACACGGCCCGGAGCCGACCGAGCCGGCGGCTGAGGGGCGGCGGCGAGCACGGCCCGGAGCCGACCGGCCCGGCGGTGACGCAGGTGGCGGCCGACCGGCGGATCGCGTACGTCGGGGACGGGCCGCGGCTCGGCCTGGCCGACGGGGCGCGCGACGGCGCCCGGCACCGCCGGGTCGTCCGGCTGCCGGGTCTGGTCAGGGGCCAGATCCGCTGGCAGTGGCCGTCCCGGCTGGAGCTGCTGCCGCCCGGGCCGGACGAGCAGGCCCGGCTGCTGGTGGTCTGCGACGCGCTGCGCACCATCCAGCAGCCCGCCCTCGGCCTCGCCGGCCCCGCCGAGGAGGTCGCCGAGCTGGCCCGCCGGGCGCGCCGGGCGGTGGCCGCGTTCCGGCTGGCCCACCCCGAGCTGGTGGATCTCTCGCCGCCGGAGCGGGACGTGCTGGCGGTGCGGGCCGGGGCGGGGTTGTCCGCCGGCGTCGCCCGGATCACCCTGCCGGGGTCGCTGCCGGTGGAGTTCCGTTCCCGGGACGACTACTACCAGCGGGGACGCTTCGACCGTGGGTGGCACGGGCCCGCAGCCGGCGCAGCATCCGGGCATCGGTGAACCCGACCGTGCGGGCAGCCGCCTCCACGGTGGCGCCGTGCCCGATGAGGTGCTCAGCGCGCTCCACCCGCAGGGTCTGCTGGTAGCCGAGCGGGGTCAGTCCGGTGGCCTGCCGGAAGAGCCGGGTCAGCGTCCGCTCGGCCACCCCGCCCGCGGCGGCCAGGTCGGCCAGCGGCAGTGGCTCGGCGAAGTGGTGGTCGATCAGGTCCTGCACCCGGTGCACCGCGTCGGACAGGTGCGACCGGTGCCGCATCGTGGCGCTGGCCTGCTGCTCGTGGCCGTTGCGCCGGGAGTGGACGACGAGCGTGCGGGCGATCCGGGCCGCCGCCGCCGGGCCGTGCCGGGTGGCCACCAGGTGCAGCGCCACGTCGATGCCGCTGGCGATGCCGGCCGAGGTGACCACGCGGTCGTCGACCACGTAGAGCACGTCGCGCACCACCCGCGCCGCCGGGAACCGCCGGGCCAGCTCGTCCTGCACCTCGTGGTGGGTGGTGCAGCGGCGGCCGTCGAGCAGGCCGGCCCGGCCGAGAGCGTACGCCCCGGCGCAGACGCTGGCGACGGTGCCGCCCGCGGCGTGGTGGTCGGCCAGCCGCCGCAGGTCGTCCGGCCCGACCGGCCCCTGCGGCCCGTGCGCGCGGGGCCGCCACCCGGGCACGAGCACCAGGTCGTCACGGGTCAGCTCGGGCCATTCCAGCCCGGCCACCAGCGGTACGCCCTGCACGGTCGGCACGACCTCCCGGTCGGCGACGTAGTGCAGGCGGTAGTCGTGCCCGAGGTCGGCGGCGGTGGAGAAGACCTGGGCCGGCCCGGCGAGGTCCAGCAGGTGCACCTGCGGGACGAGCAGGAAGACGACCCGGGCCATCGGCTCAGCCCCGTACGCCGGCCGGGACCACGCCGGTCACCTCGGCGACGGTGCGGACGGTGGCGAAGCGGCCCGCGAGGGCGTACTCGGTGCGGGCGATCATGTCCTCGTTCGACAGGGTGCGCGGGTCGGCGAGGACCTCCTCCAGCGTGGCGGTGGCCGGCAGGTCCCGGTGCGGGGTCGGGAAGGTGACCGTCGCGTCCGTCACGAAGGTCACCTCGTAGCCGAGGTCGCAGCCGACCCGGGCGGTGGTCTCGACGCACTGCTCCGTGCGGATCCCGCAGACGGTGATCTCGCGGACGCCCGCCATCGTCAGGGTCTGCTGGAGGTTGGTGGTGGTGAACGCGTTGTGCGACGTCTTCACCAGCCTCGGCTCCCCCGGGGCCGCCGACAGGCCCTCGATCAGCCGCACGTGCCCGCCGGCCGGGTCGAAGACGCCGCCGCTGCCCGGCTCGGCGTGCAGGACCCAGACGACCAGGTCACCGCGCTCGCGGGCCGCGTCGACCAGCCGGCCGACCTGGGCGACGATGTCGGGGTTCGAGGCGTACGCCCAGATCGGGCGCTGCCGGAAGGACTCCTGGACGTCGATGACGACGAGTGCTGCTCTGCTCATACGGTGAATCCTGACCGGGCGGACGCCGGCGCGGCAGACACCATCCCGCCCCGGACCGGACCGATCCGGCCACCCGCCCGGCCTTCGCGGTGGGTCAGGGGGTGGCGGGGCGGCGGGCGGGGGCTTCCAGGGCGGCGGCCTCCTCCGGGGTCGGGGCGGTGCCGCCGAGGTGCGCCGGGAGCCACCAGGTGTCGTCGGGGCCGGCGGGCTGGTCCGGGTACTCCCGCTGGGCCCGGTCGACCAGCGCGCTCAGCCGCGTCTTCAGGTCGACGGTCATCGCGTTGGCGTCCGGGTAGGCGGCCGGGTCCATCGGCTCGCCCACCAGGATGGTGATCGGGGTGTGGCGGCGGGTCAGGGTGCGCGGCCGGCCCTTGGTCCAGAGCCGCTGGGTGCCCCAGAGCGCCACCGGCAGCACCGGCACGCCGGCCTCGGCCGCCATCCGGGTGGTCCCGCTCTTGAGTGCCTTGACCGTGAACGAGCGGCTGATCGTCGCCTCGGGGAAGACGCCGACCACCTCGCCGCGCCTGAGCGCGCTGACCGCCGTCGCGTACGAGCCGGCGCCCGCCCGCCGGTCCACGGGGATGTGCCGCATGCCGCGCATCAGCGGGCCGGACACCTTGTGCGTGAACACCGACTTCTTGGCCATGAACCGCACCAGCCGCCTCGACGGGTGCGCGCCCAGCCCGCAGAAGATGAAGTCCAGGTAGCTGACGTGGTTGCTGGCCATGACCGCCCCGCCGGTACGCGGGACGTGGTGGTCGCCCTCGATAGTGATCTTCAGGTCCAGGACCCGGAACATCGTCTTGGCGGCGGCGATCACGGGCGGGTACACGAGTTCCGGCATGGCGCGAACTTACCCTGCCGACCTGAGCCGCACGCCAGCCCGCCGACGGTGGCGCGTGGCCCATCGAGCCGCGTCGCCGGCCGGCCGCGGTGCGGTCGGCCGGCGGGCTTGGTGGGACGGGCCGGGTCGCCCGTCCGGCCGGGACCGGTCGTCACTCGGTGAGCCGGTGCATGTCGAGGCGGCCCCGGGCGAACGCGTCCACCCGGCCCCACCGGCCCGGGATGTCCAGCACCTCGATGCGGCCCATCCCGATCGGCAGCCGGGGGTCCACCGCGAGGTGCCCCTCGTGCGGCTCCAGGCCGAGCATCGTCCGCAGCAGCAGCAGCGGCGTGCCGGTCGACCAGGCCTGCGGGCTGCACGCCGTCGGATACTCGACCGGGAACTTGGTCAGCTCCCGGGGATAGCCGCCGAACGCCTCCGGCAACCGGCCCTGGAAGTAGGTACTCGCGTCGAGGATGCCGCTGGCGATGACCGCCGCCTCCTCGGCGAAGCCGTACCGGCGCAGGCCCCAGGCGATGAACGAGTTGTCGAACGGCCAGATCGTGCCGTTGTGGTAGCCGACCGGGTTGTAGCGGACCTCCCCCTCGGCCAGCGTCCGCACCCCCCAGCCGGTGAAGAGCCGGGGCCCGACCAGATGGTGGGCGATCTTCTCGGCCCGCTCGTGGTCGACGATCCCGCTCCACAGCAGGTGGCCGATGTTGGAACTCAGCACGTCGCACTGGCGGCCGTCCGGGTCGAGCGCCAGCGCGTAGTACTCGCCGTCCTCCACCCACCAGTCCCGGTTGAACCGTTCCTTCAGCGCCGCCGCCTCCCGCTCCAGCCGGTCGGCGAACTCCGGGTCGTCCCAGAACTCCCGGGCCAGCCGGGCGGCCCGCAGCTTCCCGTCGTACGCGTACCCCTGCACCTCGCAGGTGGCCCGGGGGAACGGCGGCAGCGTGCCGTCCCGGTAGGAGATGGAGTCCCAGGAGTCCTTCCAGCACTGGTTCTCCAGGCCGGTGTCGGTGTTGCGCCGTTCGTACCAGATGTAGCCGGTGCCGACCAGGTCGGCGTAGTCGTCGATCCACTTCAGCGCGGCGCGGCACTCCCGCTCCAACTCCCTGACCAGCTCGACGTCGCCGGTCCACTTCTCGTACTCGTCGAGCAGCACCAGGAACAGCGGGGTGGCGTCCACCGACCCGTAGTACGGCGAGTGCGGCTGTTCCTCGAAGGCGGCGGTCTCGCCGTACCGCATCTCGTGCAGGATCCGACCCGGGTCCTCGTCCCGGAAGTCGTCGAACCGGGTGCCCTGGAGGGAGGCCAGGATCCGCAGCGTGGTCTTCGACAGGTCCGGCGTGAACGGCAGCGTCTGCAGGCAGGTCAGGATGCTGTCCCGGCCGAACATGGTCATGAACCAGGGCAGGCCGGCGGCCGGCAGTGACGCCCCGCCGAGCGACAGCGGCGAGAAGCGCAGCGCGGCCAGGTCGATCAGGCTGCGCCGGTAGGTCGAGGCGACCCGCTCGTGCTGGCTGTTCACCTTGGGCGCCTTGGCGATCCACTCCTCCAGGTCGTGCTGGAGGGCGAGCCGCTCGTCGCCGTGCGCCCCCAGCCCCATCCGCAGGTCCCGGCCACCCTGAGCGCCGGCGAAGGTGCCGACCTCGATCTGGGCTTCCCAACTCTGGTTGGGTTCGAGGTGGATCGTGTAGGCGAAGCCGTTGCGGTCGTACCGGGCCGGCGGGGACGCGGAGATGGTCGTCTCCCGCCTGAAGTTGCCCCGCCGGTAGCCCAGGCGCAGCCGGTCGGTCTCGACCTCCGTGAATATCTCGCCCTTCTTGTTCAGGATCTCGTCCTTGACCTGGAACAGGTCGGCGAAGTCGGACGCCGCGTCCATCCTGATCTCCAGGTCGACCGGCTTCTCGTCGTGGTTGAGGATGGTGAGCTGCTCCTGGAAGCTGCCCCCCACCGTCCGCTCCCGGATGATCGACAGCTTGGCGTCGATGTAGTGCGTCGCCATCCCCGGCACCAGGAAGAACCGCGCCTCGTAGTACTGGAGGTCGTCGTACGACAGCGGCGTGAGCCGCTCCCCGTTCACCGTCAGCACCCACCTGGACAGGAACCGGGTGTCCAGGGAGAAGAATCCGGTCGGCTCGCTCGGCGTGGCCTCGATGTCCCCGGTGTCCTCCGACACGACGAAGGTGCTGCCGTCCAGGATCCGGATCGTGTTGTTCTGCGCCATCACCGCACCTCCCGCTGGCCCTGGAAACGCCGGCGGGGGCCGCGGGCGTCCGGGTGGCCGGGGAAGAGCCGCTCCAACTGCACCAGCAGCCGGAGTTGCCCCGACACCGTCAGGTCCCCCCGCAGCAGCGCCGCGATCCCGTCCTCCCGCCCGGTGGCGAGGTCCTCGAAGAGCGCCGGGGTGGTGCCCACCACCGTGTCGGCGTCCTGGTCCTCCTGGCTCACCCGGACCCGGCCCCGGTCTATCCGCACCAGCCAGTGCGTCGTCTGCGCCCCCTCGTGCAGGTCCAGGCGCAGGGTCCCGGAGGACTTGTCCAGCAGGGGCTCGTACTCCCGCCGGTCGAGGTCCTCGAAGAACCTCGTCGTCGCGTCCACCATCGGGTCCTCTCCTCCCCGTCGGTCATGTCCCGAACGGGGTCCCCGTCCCGTGCCGGGTCAACCTCGCCCGGATCGGGTGAGGCGGGCCGGCGACGGCCGCGGCGAGGTCGTCCCCCGCGCAGCAGCGTGCGGGCCGGGCGGGTCGGAAGCGGAGGTCGGCACGGGCGGGCCCACCGGCGGACGGCGCGCGGTGCGGGTGCGCCCACCCCCGCGCACACCGCGACGCCGGCCCCCGGGACGGGAGCCGGCGCGCCGCGGCGGACAGTCAGTTGTTCGGTTCGTCGGCGCTGATGTCGGCGAGCACCGACTGCGGTTCCCGCTCCACGGCGAGGTCACCCATCGAGACCAGGCCGACGAGCCGCCCGTTGTCGATGACCGGCAACCGGCGCACGGCGTAGGTCCGCATCAGGTCGGCGGCGGCCACCGCGTCGTCGTACTGGCTCACCGTGATCACGTCCTTGGAGGTGATCCGGTTGAGCGGGGTGGTGTTCGGGTCCATGTTCTCCGCCACGCCCCGGACCGTGATGTCCCGGTCCGTCACGATGCCGATGACATCGTCGCCGTCGGTCACCACCACGTCGCCGATGGCGCTGTCGCGCATCTCCTGCGCCGCGGCGGTCAGCGTGTCGTTGCCGTCCATCGTCACCAACCGGGTCGTCATGAACTCTCCGACCGTTGTCATGGTGCTCCCCTCTCGGTGTCGGCACAGGCCGTCTACCCGCCGGCCGAGCCGGGTAACGCGGACACGATCCGAGGAGGCACGCGGTGGCCCGGCCCGGCCGCCGCCGCCGGACGACCGACGACGAACGGGAGGTCCGCGACGTCGTCCCGGGCGGGCTCAGCCGTGCGGCGGGGCGCCGTAGAGGCGTTCGACGTGCAGCCGGAGCACGAGACGGCGCTCGGCGACCATCGCCCGCCGGTAGTCGGCCCAGTCCGGGTGCTCGCCCTGCACCGTCCGGTAGAGGTCGACCAGCTCCGCCACGGTCGCGTCGTCCGGGTCGGCGGCCACCGGCGTCAGCTCGGCGCGCGCCTCCGCCACCGCGTACGCCCAGCCGTCGTCGCTACTGACGTGGAAGCTGGCCCGGGAATCCCGGCGCAGGTTGGCCGTCTTCGCCCGGCCGTCGGTCACCGAGACCCGGATGACCGCGGACGCGGGGTCGAAGGCGTAGATGACCGTGGACAGTTGCGGCCGGCCGTCCCGCTTGAGAGTGGCCAGCACCCCGAGCCGGTGACCGGCGATCAGGTCCGTCAACGCCCGCCGGGTCTCGTCGTCCGCCACGGCATCCTCCCACTCGGCCGGTCCCGATGCCCCCATCGAACCACGGCGTACGCCCCAGCGGGCGCCCACCCGACGGGGCCCGCCGAGGTCGGCGGGCCCGTCGCACGCGCGTCGGTCAGCGGCGCTCGGCGGCGACCAGCTCGGCGATCTGCACCGCGTTGAGCGCGGCACCCTTGCGCAGGTTGTCGTTGGAACAGAACAGGGCGAGCCCGTGCTCGACGGTCTCGTCGGCGCGGATCCGGCCGACGTAGGTCGGGTCCTGACCGGCGGCCTGCAGCGGCGTCGGCACGTCGCTCAGCACCACGCCGGGCGCGCCGTCGAGCAGCTCGCGGGCCCGCTGCGGGGTGACCGGGCGGGCGAACCGGGCGTTGATCTGGAGCGAGTGGCCGGTGAAGACGGGCACCCGGACGCAGGTGCCGGAGACCTTCAGCCCGGGGATCTCCAGGATCTTGCGGCTCTCGTTGCGCAGCTTCTGCTCCTCGTCGGTCTCGAAGGAGCCGTCGTCGACGATCGAGCCGGCGAGCGGGAGCACGTTGAACGCGATCGGCCGCGCGAACGAGCGGGGGGCGGGGAACTCCACCGCCGCGCCGTCGAAGGCGAGCCCGGTGGCGTGCTCGGCGACCTTGCGGACCTGCTCGTCCAGCTCGGCCACCCCGGCCAGGCCGGCGCCGGAGACCGCCTGGTAGGTCGAGACGACCAGGCCGACCAGCTCCGCCTCGGCGTGCAGCGGGCGCAACACCGGCATCGCCGCCATCGTGGTGCAGTTGGGGTTGGCGATGATCCCCTTGGGGCGTACGGCGGCGGCGTGCGGGTTGACCTCGGCGACGACCAGCGGCACCTCCGGGTCCGTCCGGAACGCCGAGGAGTTGTCGATGACGACGGCACCGGCCGCGGCGACCCGGGGCGCCAACTCCTTGGCGGTGCCCTTGCCGGCCGAGAAGAGCACGATGTCGAGCCCGGAGTAGTCGGCGGTGGCCGCGTCCTCCACCGTCACCTCGCCGCCCCGGAAGGGCAGGGTGCGCCCGGCCGACCGCGCCGAGGCGAACAACCGCACCTGCTCCGCCGGGAACTCCCGCTCCGCCAGCACCTGCCGCATCACGCCACCGACCTGGCCGGTGGCCCCCACAATGCCGATCCTCATGCCCGCGAGGCTACCCAGCCCGGGCCCGCGGCCGGGAACGCTTTCCCACCGCGCGGACGGACGTCACGCCCGGTCGGGCGGCAGCCGAGGCGGGCCCGGGGCGGCCACCCGCCCGGAAGGTCACCGCCCGATCGCACCCGCGGCGAGAAGATCCGGGGCTTCCGACCGCGCCCCGCCGGAGCATTGCCACCGGCCGGCCGGCCCGCGCCGGGGCACCCGCCCCGCCCGACCGCGACCGACATCACATCGCGGGCCGCCCCCGGGCCCGGGGGCAGCGGTCAGGGGGCGGCGTCGACGACCTCGCCCAGGCCGGTGGCGACCAGCTCGTCGCGGATCACCGCGGCGTCGCCCTCCACCACCAGGGTGAGCGCCTCCGGGCGCAGGTGGGTGGCGGCCGCCGCGGAGACCTGCGTCACGTCGGCGGCGAGCAGCGACTCCCGCAGCCGGGCGTGGTAGTCGTCCGGCAGGTCGTGCACGACCAGGGTGGTCAGCGCGGAGGCGATCGCCCGGGGGCTCTGCAGCTCGACCGAGAGCTGCCCGGCCCGCCAGAAGCGCGCCACCGCCAGCTCCTCCTCGGTCACCCCGGTCTCCTGCGTACGGGTGATCTCGCCGACCGCCGCGACCAGCGCCGGCGCGGTGACGGCCGTCTGCACGCCCGAGCTGACCGCGAACCGGCCGAACCGCCGGGACGAGGCGAAGTCGCCCCGGATGCCGTACGTGTAGCCGTGCACCTCGCGGATCAGGTGGTTGAGCCGGGAGGTGAACGCTCCGCCGAGCACCGTGCCGGCAAGGGCCATCGGCACGTGGTCGGGGTGGGCGCGGTGCGGCGACGGGTGGCCCAGCCGCAGCGTGGACTGCACCGAACCGGGGCGGTCCACCAGGATGATCCGCCGGCCGGGGCGGGTCGGCACCTCGATCGGGCCGCCCCGGTCGACCGGACCGCCGCCGGTGCCGGCGAACGCCGCCGCGCCCAGCGCGTCCAGGTCGAGCCGGTCCAGGTCACCGGCGACGACCAGGGTGCCGGGGCGGATGAACCACTCGGAGTGGAAGACGGTGACGTCCTCGACGTCCAGCCCGGCGACCGAGTCCGGGTCGCCGTACATGGGGCGGCCCCAGCGGTTCTGGGCGCCGAACAGGTCCGCGCGCAGCGCCGCGTCGGCGCGGGGGCCGGGGTTGGCCCAGTCCATCCGCAGCGCGGTCGCCTCGTCGTCGCGGACGCGCCGGACGTCCTCCGGATCCAGCTTCGGGGTGCGGACCGCCTCGGCGAGCAGCTCCACGGCGGCGCTCAGCCGCTCCACCGGCACCTGCACGCTGACCTGGAAGGAGTCCCAGTCCAGCCCGGTCACCAGCTCGGTGCCGAGCGCCTCGATCGCCAGGGCGTACGCGGTCGCGTCGCGCTGCGCGGTCCCCTCCTCCAGGGCCTTGGCGAGCACCCCGCCGAGCCCTTCCCTGCCGGTCGGCTCGCGCCCGGCGCCCGCGTCGAGCAGCAGCAGCGCCACGGCCAGGTTCTGCCCGGGCAGGTGCGCGGCGACGACCTGGCCGCCGGCCACCGTGCGGCGGACCACCTGCGGGAACCGGTAGGGGCGGGCGACGCCCGGCCCGGGTCGGTCGGTGATCAGCGTCATCAGGGCTTCTCCTCGGGCAGGTAGGTCAGGGTCACCCGGTCGTCGGCGGCGAGCACCTCGGCCGCGGCCTCGGCGATCTGCTCGGCGGTCACCGCGAGCCAGGCCGGCAGCCGCTCCGCGGCCTTCGCCGGGTCGCCGAACTGGGTGGTGTAGCGCCCGAGCGTGTCCGCCCGGCCCTCCACCGTGGACATCTGCCGCCACCACATGGTGCTGAGCAGGGACTTGGCCCGGTCCAGCTCGGCGGCGGTGACGGGCACGGTGGCCAACTCGTCGACCACCTCGGCCAGCCCGGCGGCCAGCCGCTCGCCGCTCACCCCGGGGCGGGCCGTGGCGGTGGCGATCATCGGCGCGGGGGCGTGCGCCAGGTCCACCCCGTACGCCCCGACGAGGTCCGGCTGGGCGATCCGTTCCCCGTCGGCGAGGCGCTGGTAGAGCCGGCTGCCGCGACCGCTGCCCAGCACCGTGGCGAGCACGGTCACCACGTCGTAGCCGGGGCTGCCGAAGGGGTGGGTGCGGTGCGCGACGTAGACGCGGGGCGCCGGGACGTCGCCGGTGACCGTCTCCACGGCGGGCCGCCCGGTGGCCGGGACCGTCCGGCCGTCGGGCGCGGACGGGATGTCCTCGCGGGGCGGGATCGCGCCGAAGTACTTGTCCGCCAGCGCGAAGACCTCGGTGGCCGGGGCGTCGCCCGCCACGGTCAGCACGGCGTTGTTGGGCGCGTAGTACGTCCGGTGGAACGCCTGGAAGGTGGCCAGGTCGGCGGCGTTCAGGTCGGCCATCGACCCGATCGTGGCGTGGTGGTACGGGTGCCCGGGCGGGTAGAGCAGCGGCAGCAGCCGCAGCCAGGCGTCGCCGTACGGGACGTTCTCGTAGCGCTGGCGCCGCTCGTTCTTCACCACGTCGCGCTGGTTGTCCAGCGTCTCCTGGGTCAGCGCCGGGACCAGGCCGCCCATCCGGTCCGCCTCCAGCCAGAGCGCCAGTTCGAGGTGCTCGGCCGGGACGGTCTCGAAGTAGTTGGTGCGGTCCGGGTTGGTGGTGGCGTTGAGGGAGCCGCCCGAGCCCTGCACCAGCTTCATGTGCTCGGTCTTCGCCACGTTGACCGAGCCCTCGAACATCAGGTGCTCGAAGAGGTGGGCGAAGCCCGTCTGCCCCGTGGGCTCGTGGCGGGAGCCGACGTCGTACCAGAGGTTCACGGCGACCGCGGGGGCGGTGCGGTCCTCGCTCACCACCACGCGCAGGCCGTTGTCCAGTCGGGTCGTCTCGATGGGCCAGGGGTAACCGCTGTCGGGCATGGCACGACGCTATCCGATCGGGCGGGACGGAAGGGGACGCGCCGCTCGGGACGAGGCATCGACCGTCGGCGGCCGGGTACCGGGGGAGGATGCCGCCTGCCGCCACCGTGACCGACCGCGCCGCCGTCGCGGTCGACCGCGCGACCGCCGCCCTGGCCCGGCTCCGCCGGGGCCGCCTGCTGCACCCGGCGGGCCGTTCCTTCGCCGGCGAGGTGACCGTCTGGGGTACGCCGGGGCCGCCGACCGGGGTGCCGCTGCTGGACGCCCCGGGGCGCTTCCGGGCGACCGTCCGCCTCTCCAAGGGGGTGCCCACGCCGGGCAGCTGGCCGGACGTGCTGGGGCTGGCCGTGCGGCTGCACCGGGACGCCGGGCGGCCGTTCGACCTGCTGGTCAGCTCCAGCGGGGTCGCGCCGCTGCTGCGGCACCTGCCGCTGCCGCGGCGGCGCTTCGCCGGGACGTACAGCACGATCATGTCGTTCCGGGCGGGCCGACGCCGGCTCCTCCTGGCCGCGCTGGCCGACCCGGAGTCGCCCGACCTGGGCCGCAGCCTGGCCGAGGTGGCCGCCGCGGCCCGGACGGACGCGCCGCGCCTGGTGCTGGCGGTCGCGTCCGCGGTCGGGCCGTGGCGGCCGTTCGGGCAGGTCACCCTCGGCGGGCAGCTCGGCGCCGGGGAGGACGCCGCGCTGGCCTTCGACCCGGTCGGCAACCTGCCGCCGGGGCTGCGGGCGGCAGGCCCCGTCGCCTGGCTGCGGGAGCACACCTACCCGGCCTCGCAGCGGGCGCGCGGCGCCGTGCCTCAGTCGGGGGGCTCGACGGGGGTCACCGTCTGATCGGAGGTACGCCGCTCCAGCACGGTGTCCGGCGCGGCGTTGCGGTCCTCCTCCCGGATGTCCGACTCCTCGAGGATGACCTCGGCCTGTGCCTGCGGGTCCTCGCTGCCGACGGCCGCCTCCTCGGGCAGCAGGTGCGCGCGGGACTCGACCCGTTCCTGGTCGCTCTGCTCGTCACTCATGCCCGCCCACATACCCGGCCGGGCGGACGGGCACGCCCACATGATCGCGCCCGACCGGCGGTGACCTCCCCCCGTCGCGGGGTCAACGCCGGCCGGGCGCGACCGTGGCGCGGCGGGGGGGCGGGCCGCACTCGAAGGCGGAACGGGCCGCACTCAGGAACGGAACGTGGGGCGAGTGTTTCCCGACGACCGGGTGGACCTTCCCGGGCCGTCGGGTACGCTGGGCGGCGTGACGCGTTCGTATCGATGGTTTAGGCAGCCGGCTCGCACGCCGGTGACTTCACCATGATCTGACGTCACCGCCATCGAGCCGGCCGGGCAGGAGCTTTCGTTCCTGCCCTTTTGCGTACGAGCAGCCGGCTCGTACCCGGGCACCGGCCCCGGGGCACGGTCGGCGGAAGGATGCCCACCGTGACGACCCCGGAGACCGATCGGGTCAGCGATCAGCGGATCGACCGTGTCGTGCCGCTGACCACCCCGGCCCTGCTGCACCACGAGCTGCCCCTGGACGACACGCTCGCCTCGGCCGTGCTGGCCGGTCGGCGCGCCGTCGGCCGGGTGCTGGACCGCGCCGACGACCGCCTGCTGGTGGTGGTCGGCCCGTGCTCGGTGCACGACCCGGCCGCCGCGCTCGACTACGCCCGCCGGCTGCGCGTCGCCGCCGACCGGGTCTCCGACGACCTGCTGGTGGTGATGCGGGTCTACTTCGAGAAGCCGCGCTCGACGGTCGGCTGGAAGGGCCTGATCAACGACCCGGGGCTGGACGGCTCCGGTGACGTCAACACCGGCCTGCGTACGGCGCGGGCGCTCCTGCTCGACGTGCTGCGCCTCGGCCTGCCGGTGGGCTGCGAGTTCCTCGACCCGATCACCCCGCAGTACATCGCGGACACGGTGGCGTGGGGCGCGATCGGCGCGCGGACGGTGGAGAGCCAGGTGCACCGGCAGCTCGCCTCCGGCCTGTCGATGCCGATCGGCATGAAGAACCGCCCCGACGGCAGCATCGGCACGGCCGTGGACGCGATCCGCGCCGCCGGCGTGCCGCACGTCTTCCCCGGCATCGACGTCTCCGGCACCCCGGCGATCCTGCACACCCGGGGCAACGCCGACGGACACCTCGTGCTGCGCGGCGGGGGCGGCCGGCCCAACTACGACGCCGAGTCGGTCGCCGGCGCGCTGGAGCTGCTGCGGGCGGCCGGGCTGCCCGAGCGCCTGGTCGTCGACGCGAGCCACGCCAACAGCGGCAAGGACCACCGCAACCAGCCCAGGGTGGCGGCCGACGTGGCCGCCCAGCTCGCCGCCGGGCAGCGCGGCATCGTCGGGATCATGCTGGAGAGCTTCCTGCTCCCCGGCCGCCAGGACCTCGACCCGACCCGCGAGCTGACCTACGGCCAGTCGGTCACCGACGCGTGCATCGGCTGGGAGACCACGGAGGAGGTCCTGACCCACCTGGCCGCCGCCGTCCGCACCCGCCGCCGCACCCCCGCCCCCACTCCCGCCTGACCCACCCACCCGACGTTGATCATGGGGTCGGCGGCGGTCGGGGAGATCCACCTCGCCGCCGGTCCCGTGGTCGACGCCGGGGGACGGAAAGACAGCGCCGCCCCCGGGCCTTGTGGGCCCGGGAGCGGCGCTGGCGTCGGTGTGCAGGTCGCCTCTCGGCGAGTGGCGCGACGCGGCTCCAGCCGGACGGAATTCCGCGAGGGCAATATGGGTGAGGCCCGGGGACACTGGACACACCGACACCTCACTCAACCGGCCCCCCGCCTCCGGTGTTCCGGCCCCGACCATGACCGCCGTCACACCTCCGCGTCCGGCACCGGGGACTCGTCGGGGGCCGAGGCGGCCACTGGTTGCCCCGACGGGCCGTCTGCTCGGCAGGCCCGCCCACGCGGGGCCGGCCCGCGCGGTGACGTTTGACCGATTCGGTCGCGGGTAGCTGAGCCGACGTGACCGACGACGCACCCGTAACCGAAGCGCCCGTGGCGGAGGAGCCGGACGTCCGGCGCCTCGACGACCTGCTCGAGGACCTCTACCGCGGCCAGGAACGGATCAGCCAGGCGGACATCTACCGCCGCGCCGTCTCCGCGGAGCTTCCCGCGCAGCTCCTCACCCGGATCGCCGCGCTGCCCGAGGGCGAGTACGCGGTCGACGAGGCGGCCGACCTGCTCGGCGGATCGGTCACCTGACGACCCCCGGCAGCCCGTACGGCCGGCTCGTGGCGTCACCGGCGGGCCGGCAGCCTCCCGGCACGGGCGGCCGACGAGGAGTGAGGAGAGCGAGATGTCCCACCACGAGGAGCAGCACGAGAAGCTGCCGGCGCTCGGTCAGCCCCCCGAGGGCACGGACACCCTGCCGGAACCCGACTTCGCCAGCGAGCACGACAGGACCGCCGTGGACCGGGAGGTCATCACCGGCGCGGACGAGGACGAGCGGGAGCCGGAGGCGTCCCGGGGCTGGGCCGGCGAGGACCACGGCACGACCCCGACGTGACCGGGGCACCGGCAGACCCGACCGCTGGGGCGGGACGTCGCGAAGGGGGCCGGCACACCGCCGGCCCCCTTCGGGCGTCTCCGCCTCCTCGCGTGCTCAGTCGTCGTCGTGCCCGGGGCCCTCGGCGGCCCGCTGCGCCATCGCGTACGCCATCTGGAGGAAGTCCGAGGCGGCCACGGCGGTCAGCGCGGTCGCGACCAGCCGGGTCAGCCGGGGCGAGAGCACGAGCCCGCCGGTGAGCCCGGTGGCGACCCAGACGGCGAGACAGAACGGGCAGCTCAGCAGCTCCCCGATCGCGTGACGGGTGCCGCTGCCCTGGTCCCGGACCTGCTCCATCACCTCGCCGCTGCCGATCGGCCGGTCGTAGCGGGTGAACGGCGCCCGCAGGGGGCTGGTGACCGCGTCCTTGGCCAGCAGCCGGCTGAGCTTGTGCGTCGCGATGCCGAGCAGCACCACGTCGGCCGTGGCGGGACGGTCGGGCACGTGCTGGCCGGTCGCCTTGACCAGCCCCGCGAGCGCCCCGGTCACCGCGGCGTAGGCACCCATCGACACCAGATAGCCGCCGAGCGGCCGGTGCTCGTGCGGCGCGTACGCCCGGCGTAACCGCGCCACCTTCTCCTTCACGTCGGTCACCCCGGTCTCCCTCTGTTCCTTGGGTCGGCCGGACCGGCTCAGCCGGCCTGCAGGTTGTCGGCCACCTCGCGGGCGAGGCTGTCCAGCGCCTCCTCGGCCATCCGGTCGGCGTCCGGCCCGCCGGTCAGGTCGAGCCGCGTCCGGGCGCCGCCCGCCTGGGCCGGGTCCACCCGGATCTCGGCGCGCCAGTCCCCGGCGGCGCTCCACCGGGCCCGCAGCTCCTCCACGCTGATCTCCTCCGCCGGGCTGCCGTCGCCGCGCAGCGCGTCGGGCAGCCAGGCCGACGCCCGGTCGGGGTCGGTAGCGGTGTTGAAGACCACCTCCGGGGGCGCGGACATCCCGCGCTCGGCGTGCGCCATCACGCGTCCCGCAGGCGGCTGGGGTCGACCTCCCGCCCGGGGTGCCGGGCGAGGTACTCGGTCTCCAGTTCGGCCGTGCGCCGCAGGTGGTTGGCGAGCGCGGAGTCGGCCGCGTGCCGCAAGGTGTCCAGCCGGGTGCGGTGCAGGCTGTGCATCTCGCGGATCAGGTCCTCGTCTCCCAGCTCGGCCGGGTCGACGCCGAGCAGCTCGCCGTCGACGTCCGCCTCGCCGGAGGCCGTGTCGTGGACGTGGTCGCCGTCCCACGCGGGCATCCGCTGCTCCGGGCTCCCGAACTCGTCCTGCCGTATCGATCCGGTCATCATCGCCCCCCTGGTCGTTTTGGGCTGGCGTCTAAACGGATGCCCACACCGGGTGGCACCAAACCATTCCCGGCACTACGACACCGCGTCGGAGACCGCGGGCCGCCCCGGTACTCTCGATGCCATGAAGCGGCTCTGGACCCCGGCGTGGATCGCACGCCACGTGGCCATGGTCGTGCTGGTCGTCGGGTTCCTGGGGCTGGGCTGGTGGCAGGTCAGCCGGGCCGCCGCCGGCAACGCGATCAGCTGGGGCTACGCGATCGAGTGGCCGGTCTTCGCCGGCTTCGTGGTGTTCCTGTGGTGGCGTGAGGTCCGGCACACGCTGCGCGGCCCGCGGGTCCCGGCCGCCGAGCCGTCGGCCGCCGCCGGGTCGCGGCCGGCCGACGCTCCGGCGCGTCCGGTCGTACGCCGCCCCGTGCGGGTCGCCCGCGTGCCCGCGGCGGCCGTCGACGGCGAGGACACGGACCTCACCGCCTACAACCAGTACCTGAAATGGTTGACCGACAACCCGGGCGCCAAGCCCGGTGACTACCCCGGCTGAGGCCGGGCGCGGAAGGACGGACGAAGGTGGGCGCAGCCCTGACCCGGTACCGCGTGATCGCCTGGATCGTCGGCGTGGCGCTGATCCTGCTGGTCGTCATCGGCATGCCGATGAAGTACGGCTTCGACAACCCGATCCTGGTGGAGACCGTGGGCCAGGCGCACGGCTTCCTCTACATGCTCTACCTGGTGGCCGCCTTCGACCTGTCCCGCCGGGCGGGCTGGCCGCTGAAGCGGATGGTCCAGGTCATGCTGGCCGGCACGGTGCCGTTCGTGTCGTTCTACGCCGAGCGCCGGGTCAGCAACTGGGTGACCGCCGACCGGGCCGAGCGCACCCCGGAGCCGGTGGCCGGCTGAGCCGAGCTACCGGGCGGGCCGCCACGGGTCCACGGAGGCGATCGGGTCCTCCCAGCCGCCGTACTGGTTCATCTCCCGGGCCCGGCGCAGGGCCCGGGTGACCTGGCCGAACTGCCGCTCGTTGTCGCTGCTGAACAGCAGCACCTGCTCGCCGCGCCGCCGGCCCCACAGCTCGTACGCCGGCGGTCGCCACCGGTCCCCCACCACGGCGACCAGCACCGGCAGCAGGAAGACGGCACCCAGGATGAGGTACGCCCCGGCGGTGAGCCGTTGCAGCCCGCCGGTGAAGCCGAGCAGGAGCCCGACGCCGCCGAGCATCGCGCCCGTGACCACCACGGCGCGGACGGCGACACGGTCGTGCGGCCCGCGGCTGGTCTCCAGGTGGGTCAGTTCCGTCACCCGCCAGCTGTTGCGTCCGACGGTGAACCGGTCGACCGTCACGATGATCCCGGGTCGGGCGTAGAGCAGAGTGTTCCGGCCGCCGGTCGGCCCCGGTGACCGCGTCTGTCGTGTCGTGGCGCCTTGAGGATTCACTGCGCTACCTCCCACGGCTGTGTGCCGGGGTCGGCTCCCGCCAACGGATCGCATCAATGCCGGTCGACGGGATTCCCGGCTCCGCGGTTCATTGTGTGGCGCACGTGCCAGCCGATACGGCGCTTTCGCCCCACGGCGACGGTCGGCCGGCGGCGAGGCCGTCGGGTAGCGGCCGCCATGTCCGTCTTGTCGGTCATAGCACCCCAGGCTCCGCCGGCATACGCCCAGAACGACGAAAGCCGCGTACCACTCGATCGACAACAATCAGCGCCATCGTCCGGCGACAGCGCACGATCGCCGGCACGTACGCCCACCGGCACGACCGACACACCCCGCCACTTTGCCAACATTCGCCACGGCTTCAACTGCGGGCGACTCCTGCCCCGGGTTACGTTGTCCGGGCCGGCCGGTCGACCGCCGTCCACCAGGACTGCACCGGCCCGGTGTCGCCGGGGGCCTCAGCAGCCCGCGGCGGCGTGCTGGGAGAGGAGCCTTCCGCTCTTGTCGTCCCTCAGGAACACGCTGCGCGCCCTGGTGGTCGCCGCGGTGACGGCCACGCTGGTCGCGCCCGCGGTGCCGGCCCGGGCCGAACCCTCCCCCGCCGAGCTGACCCGGCGGATCGAGAAGTCCTCCACCGAGCTGGAGCACGTCGTCGAGGCGTACAACAAGCTCCGCGAGGAGATGAAGGCGAACCAGGCCGCCGTGACCCGGGTGCAGGGCCGGATCGGGCCGCTGGAGCAGCAGGCCGAGCGGAGCCGGGCGGACGTCGGCGAGCTGGCGGTGACCGCGTACAAGACCGGCAGCCACCTGTCCACCACCGAGGCGCTGCTGCGTCCCGGGGGCTCCGACACCCTGCCGGACCGGCTGCACATGATCGACCGGCTCACCCGGCAGCGGCAGGAGACCATCGCCGCCTTCACCAACGACCAGCGCCGCCTGCTCGCCGAGAAGACCCGGCTGGACGTCACGCTCGGTCGGCAGGCCGTCCAGGCCCGCGAGCTGACCGCCGCGAAGAAACGGATCGAGCGCGACCTGGCCGAGCTCTACGAGCTGCGCCGCCAGGCGTACGGCCGGGCCACCGAGAAGCCGGCCGCCCGGCCGGACAGCGCGGACGACGCTCCCGCGGTCTCCGGCCGGGCCGGCGTCGCCGTCCGGTACGCCTACGGCGCGCTCGGCAAGCCGTACGTCTGGGGCGCCGACGGACCGAACGGCTACGACTGCTCGGGCCTGACCTCGGCGGCCTGGCGGGCGGCCGGCAAGTCGCTGCCGCACAACGCCCGCATGCAGTGGGGCGCGGTAGCCCACATCGGCAAGGGCGAGCTGCGCCCCGGTGACCTGGTCTTCTACCGAGGGCTCGGGCACGTCGCGCTCTACGTGGGCGGCGGCCAGGTGATCGACGCGCCGAGCGCCGGGCGCAACGTGCTCAAGCGGGGCATGAACCTGATGCCCATCCAGGGCTACGGCCGGGTGCGCTGACCGCACCAGCACCCGCAGACGGCGAACGGCCGGCGTCCCCCTATCGGACGCCGGCC
Organism: Micromonospora sp. NPDC052213; assembly: GCF_040679695.1. NCBI lineage: Bacteria > Bacillati > Actinomycetota > Actinomycetes > Micromonosporales > Micromonosporaceae > Micromonospora > Micromonospora sp. NPDC052213. The sequence continues at coordinate 11,867 of NZ_JBFAVI010000042.1, read as the reverse complement.
GTTCGCCGTCATTCCTACCAGCTCAGGCTGCCTGCAGCCCCTCCGCGCGGGCCAGCTCGCGGAGCCGGCCGAGCGCCTGGATCTCCAGCTGCCGGATCCGCTCCCGGGAGAGCGAGAACCGCGAGGCCACCTCGGTGAGGGAGTGCTCACGGCCGTCCTCCAGCCCGTAGCGGGCCCGCATGATGCCGGCCGACCGGTCGTCGAGGTGGTTGAGCAGGCCCTCGATCCGCTGCCGCTCCAGGCCGGTGAGGACGATCTCCTCCGGCGACGGGGCGTCGCTGTCGGCCACCAGGTCGCCGAGGTTGGTGTCGCCGTCGTCGCCGACCGGGGTGTCCAGCGACACCGTGTCCTGCGACCAGCGGACCAGCTCGTTGACCCGCTCGACGGTGACCCCGAGGGCCGCCGCGATCTGCTCCGGCTCCGGGTCGCTGCCCAGCTCGCGGGTGAGCTGCCGGGCCACGTTGCGCATCCGGTTGACGTCCTCGACCAGGTGCACCGGCAGGCGCACCGTGCGCTCCTGCTGGGCGATCGCCCGGCTGATGGCCTGGCGGATCCACCAGGTCGCGTAGGTGGAGAACTTGTAGCCGCGCTCGTAGTCGAACTTCTCGACCGCCCGCACCAGGCCGGTGTTGCCCTCCTGGATCAGGTCCAGCATGGGCATGCCCGAGCGGACGTAGCGGCGGGCGATCGACACGACCAGCCGCAGGTTGGCCCGGATGAACAGGTCCTTGGCCCGCTCACCCTCGGCGACCAGCCGCTCCAGGTCTTCCCGGTCGACACCGGCGGGGACGCGGTCCTCGCCGAGCAGGTGCTCGGCGTAGAGGCCGGCCTCGATGGCCTTGGAGAGGTCGACCTCCTTGGCGGCGTCCAGCAGTGGCGTCCGGGAGATCTCGTGAAGGTAGACGCCGACCAGGTCGCGCTCCTCGGCAACCTCGTCGGTTCGCATGCCGATGTTCTTGTCCACGTTGCCCACGGTCCCCTCGCTCGCGCCGGTTGCCCGGTTCCTTGCCATCCCCACGTCCATCAGCCCTCCCCCGTAACTTCCGCTGTGCCCACCGGTGCTGACGCCTACACAACAGATGAGACGCGTCGGGGATTCCATGTCGTGAGTCGAAAGTGTCACGAATGCCTGATAATCCGCTGAGAGCACGATCCACGTTTGCTGTCAGCACCCCGTGTGGCGGCGCTCCGATGGGCACCACGCAGGGTCGGCGGGTCGACGCGTCGCCGTTTCCCCGGTACATGGCAACATCGCCCACCCCGGTGGCACAGCGACCCGGCTCACCGCGGCGCTGCGATCCTGGTCACTGCCAGATACGCGCCCGTGGACCGGTCGGTTCATCCACGCCCGTGGTAATACCCCACCCCCCGATGAACAATCCGCGCCCCGGATCTATGCCCGGCACGTGACGCAGCTCGCAGGGAGGGGCGAACGGGAGGCGGTGCGGCGCTGCCGCGGGGTGGCCCGGCGACGCGAAGGCGCGGTGACGTGGCGGCGGGCGAGGTGCGGGGTGACTCGGGCAACGGGCTTGATACGGGCGGCCGGGTGAGGTCAGGGTGACGCGGGGGCGCGGTCAGGGGTGACGCGGGGACGGGATGGAGGCGTGGGTGGGCCGGGGGTGACGGCGGGCGCCCCGGTCAGGAGGCCAGCAGGGCCAGGGCGCCGCGGACCTGGTCGGCGGAGCGGGCGAGGGCGGCCCGCGCGGCCGACACCTCGACCCCGGAGACGAGCGAGACCAGCGCGGTCTTCATGTCGCCGTCGGCCTCGCCGAGGGCCCGCCGGCAGATCTCCTCGGAGCAGCCGGTGGCCTCCATCAGGATCGAGATCATCCGGCCGCGGAGCTTGGCGTTGGTGGCCACCATGTCGATCATCAGGTTCGAGTAGACCCGGCCGAGCCGCACCATGACCGCCGTGGAGAAGGTGTTGAGCACCAGCTTCTGCGCGGTGCCCGCCTTCATCCGGGTCGACCCGGTGACGACCTCGGGTCCGGTGTCCACGCCGATGAAGACGTCCACCGACCGGGCGGCCTCCGCCTCCGGGTTGGCACAGAGCAGCACGGTCGAGGCGCCCTTGGCCCGGGACGCGGCGAGCGCCCCCAGGACGTACGGCGTGCGCCCGCTCGCGGCGAGTCCGACCACGAGGTCGCCGGCGCGTACGCAGTCGGCGGCCTCGGCCGCCCCGCCCCGGTCGTCGTCCTCGGCGTCCTCGACCGCCCGCCACATGGCCTCCGGCCCGCCCGCGATGTGCGCGCAGAACCAGTGCCGGGGCGAGTTGAAGGTGGGGGCGAGTTCGGCGGCGTCGATCACGCCGAGCCGGCCGGAGGTGCCGGCGCCGAAGTAGTGCACCCGGTGCCCGCCGCGCAGCGCGGCCACCGCCAGGTCCACCGTCGCCGCGATCTCGTCCAGGACGTCCGCGACCGCGCCGGGCACCCGCCGGTCCGCCTCGTTGATCACCGAGAGCACGTCCCGCGTCGACATCAGGTCGAGGTCGGCGCTGTGCGGATTGCGCCGCTCCGTCGGCGCGCCGACCCGGATCACCGGCCGGGCCGCCATCGGGGTGGTCACGTCCTGCGGTTCCACCGCGCCGGCCGTCATGCCCGCCTCCGTCCCGAGCCGACCCGGTGCGACTGGACCGCCTCGGCGGTCGCCTCGAGGGCCTTGCGGGCCCGCGACCGGTTGCGCGCCGCCACCCCGACGAAGAGACAGTCGACGACGGTGAGCTGGGCGAGCCGGCTCGCCATCGCGCCGGAGCGGTAGGTGGTCTCGCGGGCCGCCGTGGTGAGCACGAAGTCGGCGACCTCGGTGATCGGCGAGCGGGGGAAGTTGGTCAGCGCCACCGTGGCGGCGCCCCGGGCCCGGGCCTGCTCCAGCACCTCGACCACGTCGGAGGTGGTGCCGGTGTGCGAGATGCCGACCGCGACGTCGCCCCGGCCGAGCAGCGCGGCCGACGTCAGCGCGGTGTGCACGTCCGGGAAGTAGAAGGCGGTGCGGCCGATCCGGTGCAGCTTCTGCTGGAAGTCGGAGGCGACGAAGCCGCTGGCGCCGGCGCCGTAGACGTCGATCCGGCCCGCGCCCGCGATGGCCTCGACGACCTGCTCGCAGATCGCCGGGTCGAGCTGCTCGGCCGTCTCCTCGACGGCGCGCGCGTCGTTGAACGCGATGGTGGCGATGATCTGGGCGAGGTCGGCGCCGGGCGGGATGTCACCGCCGACGACCCTGGCGTCCGGCGGCTCGACCCGGCGGGCGGCCTCGGCGGCGAGCCGGATCCGCAGCTGTGGGTAGCCGTCCATGCCGACCGACCGGCAGAACCGGATGACGGTCGCCTCGGATGTCTCGGCGGCGGTGGCGAGGTCGGTGATGGTCCGACGCGCGGCGTCGGCCGGGTCGGCGACGACCAGCCGGGCGACCCGCTGCTCGGCCGGCGACAACGACGGGAGCAGGCCGCTGATGTGGACGATCAGTCCACCCGGCTCGTGACTCGCAGAAATCTTCGGACTCTTCGCCACGGATGAAACTTACTTTCATGAGGCGTGAGCGTCAACCATGACTGCACGTGTTGGGGGAAACACCGCCCGCCGGGACCGCCGGATCTGCTCAGGGTGCCACTCCCCCGACGCCGTCACCTCCCCCGGGAGGGCGTTCCGGCCCCTGCCGGTCGGCCGCCGTCGGCCACCGTCTCCGGAAAGACCATGCCACCTTTCCGCCTTCCGCGACGTCCCGTCACCCCGGCGACGCCCCGGGCCCGGCCCGCCCCACGCCTCCTCCCGGACGACGCCCCGGCGGGCGACGCCGGGGCCGGGCCGGCACTAGCGTGTGGCGCATGGCGGATCGCAGTGTGCTGGTCACCGGGGGAACGGGCGGACTGGGCGGGGCGGTCACGGCCGCCTTCCTCGACGCGGGGTGGCGGGTGGTCGTACCCGGGCGGGAGCGGCCGCCGGCGACGGAGCCGGCGGCGGGCGGACCGGTCCGACTGGTCGCGGACCTCACCGACCCGGCCGGCGCGGAGCGGGCGGTCGCGGCGGCCGCCGACGATCCCGCGGCGCCGCTGCGGGCGGTGGTCAACCTCGTCGGCGGGTACGCCGGCGGCGGGCTGGTGCACGAGACCCCGGTCGAGGAGTTCGACCGGATGCTGACGGTGAACCTGCGACCGACCTGGCTGGTGACCCGGGCGGCGCTGCCGCGCCTGGTCGCGGCCGGCGGTGGCGCGGTGGTCTGCGTCTCCTCCCGTGCGGCCGTCGCCCCCTTCCCCGGCGCCGCCGGCTACGTGACCGCCAAGGCGGCCGTGCTCGCCTTCGCGAACGCGGTGGCCGTGGAGTACCGGCCGGCCGGGGTGCGCTGCAACACGGTGCTGCCGAGCGTCATCGACACCCCGGCGAACCGCGCGGCCCAGCCCACCGCCGACCACTCGCGCTGGGTCACGCCGGCCGAGATCGCGCCGGTGGTCCGCTTCCTCGCCTCCGACGAGTCGGCGCCGATCAGCGGCGCGAGCATCCCGGTCCACGGCCGCGCCTGACCGGGCCGGTCACCCACGGCCAGGCGGCCGCGCCCGGCGGGTCAGACGGTCAGGCGGCCCGCCGCGACCGGCTCGACGGCCGGCGCGGCCACGACGGCGGGGGCGGCCACCGCGCGGGGCGGGCCGTCCCCGTGGGCGGCGTCGAGCCAGCCGGCGAGGTGGCTCCTGATCTGCCGGGACACCTCCTCCGGCGGCCGGCCGGCGTCGACCACCACGAAGGTCGGGTGCTCCGGCAGCGCCCGGTACGCGGCGTCCGCGGCGGTCAGGTACCGCATGCTCTCGTGGTCGGTGCCGCGCTGCTCGATCCGCCGGTACGCCTCGGCCGGGTCGACGGTCAGCAGGAAGGTCACCTGCGGCCGTGGGAAGATCCGGTAGCCCACCCGGGCGAGCCGCTCCCAGCGCTGGCCCCCGTGGGCGCGGATGCTCGCGTACTGGCAGGCGGAGTAGCGGTCCATGACCGCGATCCGGCCCGTGGCCAGGCAGCCGAGCAGGGCGGCGGCGATGGCGAGCCAGCGCAGCACGGACTCCACGGCGAGCAGGCCGCCGCGCCCGACGAGACGCTGGGCGTCCGGCCGGCCGAGGCGGTGCGCGACGCGGCCGAGCCAGCGGCGCCCGCCCGCGTTGCGGTGGTAGGTGGCGGGGTGCCCCGCCGCGGTGAGCGCGTCGGCGAGCCGGTGCGCCTGGGTGGTCTTGCCCGAGCCGTCGATGCCGATCAGGGCGACGGCGCGCAATCGGGCCCTGCCGCGCCGTGCCTCCGATGATCTGGACACCCTGCACAGGTTATCCGACCCGCGCTCGCGTTGCCGGAGATTTGTACCGTCTGCTCCCGGTTGACCCCACCCGCGCCTCCTGCCAGGTGTGGTCCCCCGGGATGCCGGGTACCGGAGTTGGATCAGCCGCCTACCACCATCGACGGGAGACGCCAATGGCCGAGCGCGGGGACGAGAGCCTGGTGCACACGCTGAAGAAGGTCGCCGCCGTGCTCAAGCAGGAAGAGATTCCCTTCGCGCTCGGCGGCAGCTTCGCCGTGTACGCCCACGGCGGCCACTCCAGCGAGCACGACGTCGACTTCCTCATCCGGGAGGTCGACGTGGAACGCGCCCTGGAGGCCCTGGTCGCGGCGGGTTTCACGGCCGAGCGCCCGCCCGAGGACTGGCTGGTCAAGGTCTTCGACGACGGGCGGATGGTCGACCTCATCCACCGGCCCATCGAGACACCGGTGACCGAGGAGACGTTCGCCGACACGATGGTCCGGCCGGTCGACGCGATCCACATGCCGGTGCTCTCGGCCACCCAGTTGATGGTGCACAAGCTGCTCAGCTTCTCGCAGCACTACTGCGACTTCGCCCGGGGTCTGCCACTCGCCCGTTCGTTGCGGGAGCAGATCGACTGGGAACGGGTACGGAAGGAGACGCAGCACTCGCCGTACGCGGAGGCGTTCCTGGTGCTGCTGGACCGGCTGGACGTGGTGCCGTACTCCGGCACCCCGCAGCGAGAGGGGACACCGTGACCGAGCACCGCGACGTCGCCACCGGGCCGCCCGACGAGTACGTCGAGGCGGAGGTACACCGGCTGCTCACCGAGGACCCGGACGTGGCCGAGCAGGGGATCACCGTGGTCCGCCGGGAACGCGGCCTCGTGCTGTACGGCGAGGTGGAGAGCCCGCACCGGCGGGAGGAGATCCTGCGCCGGGTGGCCGAGCGCTTTCCGGACGTGCCGATCACCAGCGACATCGGGGTGATCCGCGCGCAGGCGCCCACGGAGATCGAGCAACTGCCCTGAGGAGGTGCCATGGTGATCCGGATCGCCGCCGTGGGCGACGTGCATCTGGACGAGGACGTGGTCGGCCGGTTCCGGCCGGCGCTGGAGGAGCTGCCCGAGCACGCCGACGTGCTGCTGCTCGCCGGTGACCTGACCCGGCACGGGACGGAGTCGGAGGCCCGGTGCGTGGCCACCGAGTTCGGCGGGCTGGGCGTGCCGGTGGTGACCGTGCTCGGCAACCACGACCACCAGTGCGACCAGGTGCCGCAGGTGGTCAAGGTGCTGGAGAGCGCCGGGATCAGGGTCCTGGAGGGCGACGGCGTCGTACTGGAGTGCGCCGGCGGCCGGCTGGGCGTCGCCGGGGTGAAGGGGTTCGGCGGCGGGTTCGCCGGGCGCTGCGCCAGCGACTTCGGCGAGCCGGAGATGAAGGCGTTCGTCCGGACCACCACGGACAGCGCGGACGCGCTGGCCGCGGCGCTGCGGGGGCTGGACTGCGACGTGCTGGTGGCGCTCACCCACTACTCGCCGGTGCCGGACACGCTCGCCGGCGAGCCGCTGGAGATCTACCCGTTCCTGGGGTCGTACCAGCTCGGTCAGGCGATCGACTCGGCGCCGACCGCGCTGGCGTTGCACGGGCACGCGCACGCCGGGACCGAGCGGGGCACCACGCCCGGCGGGGTACGCGTCCGCAACGTCGCCCACCCCGTCATCAAGCAGGCCTACAGCGTCTTCCACCTGGGCGACCACCTCGATCAACCGCAGGTTTCCCGCGTCGGCGGCTCGGGTATCCAGCAACCATGGAGCTGATTCTCTGGATTCTCGCAGTCGTACTCGTGGTCGCCGGCATCCTCGCGCTGTTCCGCCGGCAGATCCTGTGGGGCATCGTCCTCATCGTGGTGGGCCTGCTGGTCGGGCCGGGTGGTGTGAGCATCTTCAGTTGACGTGGCGGCCGTCCGCCGCCGACCGGGACCCGCCGGGGTCGTCGCGACCGGAACTCCGTCCTCCCGACGGGAGCATCCGGCCCCGACGACCCCGGCGCCGTGTTGTCCGCGGGTGGCCGCTCCCGGCGGGTGCCGGATGACGGGGCCCCGGGCGGCCCCGGGGCCCCGTCCCGCGCTCAGCAACGCGGCACGTTGGGGATGTAGCCGTCGTGGCCGGTGTAGACGTACGCGTCGGCGATGTAGCGTCCGCTGCCGATCCGGTCCCAGATCGAACTGGTGCCGTAGGTGCCGGTGACGGTGGTGCCGCTGGTCTGGCAGTAGATGGTCACCCGGGTGCCGTCGGCGACGGTGCCCACCGCCTCGTAGCCGGTGCCGGGGCCGGAGCGGACGGTCAGCGGGGTCCCGCTGGTGTTGACCGTGCCGGAGCCGGTGGTGCTGCCGCAGCCGTTGTCGCTGGTGTAGGTCTTCGTCCCCCAGTAGAGGGCGAGCGTGCCGTTGAAGCGGACCTGGATGTCGTTGCCGTCGAGCCGCTGCTCGTAGTGCAGGTGCGGGCCGGTGGAGCCGCCGGTGCTGCCGACCCAACCGATCACCTTGCCGTAGCCGACGGTCTGTCCGACGGAGACGTTGAAGCCGTTGAGGTGGGCGTAGTAGGTGGTGTAGCCGCCACCGTGGTTGATCCGGACGTACTTGCCGTAGCTGGTCCCGCCGAGGTCCGTGACCCGGTCGACGGTGCCCGGCGCGCTGGCCACCACCGGGTCGCCGAGGTCGTCGGTGCGGTTGAAGTCGATCGCGTACGCCGGGCTGTGGCCGGTCCGCGTCTGGCCGGACCAGGACTGCCCGCAGGGGAACGGCACCTTGAACGTCGGCGCGGCCATCGCCGGGGCCGCCGGGAGCAGCGCGCCCACGGCCAGCAGACCGGTCGCGAGCAGGCTGAGCCATCGCTTACGCATCCAGAACCTCCAATGTTGAAATTCTTCTATACCTACCTCCAGCGTGACAGAAATCGCCACTCCTGAAAAGATGCCGACGCGTGTCGTGGGAGCGCGCCCACACGGCAACGACCGGGTTTCCGGATTGTTACTCGCTCGTGTCCGGTCTGGGGTGGACCGGGTCGGATGCAAGCGCTTACATGTGTTGATGCCCAATCGGACCGGCGCGCGTTCGATCCCCCACGCGCCGGCAAGGAAGGAGAACGGCATGGCGTTTGCCAGATCACGCCCGGCTCTCGCGATCGCCGGCGTACTGGGGCTGGCGCTGAGCGTCACCGCCTGCGGCACCGGCAGCGACAAGAAGAGTGACACCGCGGGTTCCGCGGAGTGCGCCGCATACGAGAAGTACGGCGACAACAAGGGCAAGAAGGTCACGATCTACTCGTCGATCCGGGACATCGAGGCCGACCGCCTGGCGGAGTCCTGGAAGCAGTTCGAGGACTGCACCGGCATCGAGATCGACCACGAGGGCAGCGCCGAGTTCGAGGCGCAGCTCGGCGTCCGGGTCGACGGCGGCAACGCGCCCGACCTCGCGTTCATCCCGCAGCCGGGTCTGCTCAAGCGCTTCGTCGACTCCGGCAAGCTCAAGCCGGTCGGCGCCGACACCAAGAAGATGGCGGAGGAGAACTACCCGGCCGACTGGCTGAAGTACAGCACCGTCAACGGCCAGTTCTACGGCGCCCCGCTCGGCTCGAACGTGAAGTCGTTCGTGTGGTACTCGCCGAAGACCTTCAAGGAGAAGGGCTGGACCGTCCCGAGCACCTGGGACGAGCTGATCGCCCTGAGCGACAAGATCGCGGCGACCGGCACCAAGCCGTGGTGCGCCGGCATCGAGTCCGGTGACGCCACCGGCTGGCCGGCCACGGACTGGATCGAAGACGTGATGCTGCGGACGCAGACCCCCGAGGTCTACGACCAGTGGACCACCCACGGCATCCCGTTCAACGACCCGAAGGTCGCCGAGGCCGTCGACAAGGCCGGCACCATCCTCAAGAACGAGAAGTACATGAACGGCGGGTACGGCGGCGTGAAGAGCATCGCCACCACCGCCTTCGGCGAGGCCGGCCTCCCGATCACCACCGGCAAGTGCGCGCTGCACCGGCAGGCGTCCTTCTACGCGAACCAGTGGCCGAAGGGCACCAAGGTGGCCGAGGACGGCGACGTCTTCGCCTTCTACTTCCCGGCGATCGACCCCGCCAAGGGCAAGCCGGTGCTGGGCGGCGGCGAGTTCGTCTCGGCCTTCACCGACCGCCCCGAGGTCCAGGCGGTGCAGACCTACCTCGCCTCCGGCGAGTACGCCAACAGCCGCGCCAAGATCGGCGACTGGGTGTCGGCGAACAACAAGCTCGACCTGGCCAACGTCGCGAACCCGATCGACAAGCTCTCCGTCCAGATCCTCCAGGACAAGAGCTCGGTCTTCCGCTTCGACGGCTCCGACCTGATGCCGGCCACCGTCGGCGCGGGGACGTTCTGGAAGGGCATGGTCGACTGGATCAACGGCAAGGACACCGCGACGGTGCTGAACGGCATCGAGAGCAGCTGGAAGTGATCTGAGCCGGTGGCCCGACCCCTGCGGAGGTCGGGCCACCGGTCCACGACCGAACCCTTGAAGGAGGGTCGATGGAGTTCGACTTCATCGAGGAGAAGGACAAATTCCTCATGCTGGGGTACGGGCTGCTCGCCTTCGTCGCGGTGGTGGGCGGTCTGCTCCTGCTCCTCGACGTGGTGCCGGCCTGGTTCGCCCGCCGCCGGGAGGCGCAGCTCGTCGCCGTCTCCGCGAGCGGCGCCCCGCTCCCCCGCCGCCGCAAGCCGCGGGAGGGCGTGTTCGCGCTCTTCTTCCTGCTGCCGACGCTGCTGCTGCTGACCGTCGGGCTGGTGGTCCCGGCCATCCGCACCACGATGCTCTCCTTCATGGACGCGGGCAGCAACGACTGGGTGGGGCTGCGCAACTACGGCTGGATGTTCTCGGAGGACTCGATCGTCCGGGTGCTGCTGAACACCCTGATCTGGGTGCTCCTGGTCCCGCTGGTGGCCACCGCGTTCGGCCTGATCTACGCGGTCATGGTGGACAAGGCCCGGTTCGAGGCGGTCGCCAAGTCACTGATCTTCCTGCCGATGGCGATCTCCTTCGTCGGCGCCAGCATCATCTGGAAGTTCGTGTACGCCTACCGCGGCGACGGGCAGGAGCAGATCGGTCTGCTCAACCAGATCGTGGTGAGCCTCGGCGGCGAACCGAAGCAGTGGCTGCTGGAGTCACCGCTGAACACGCTGCTGTTGATCGTGATCATGGTGTGGATCCAGGCCGGGTTCGCCATGGTGGTGCTCTCCGCCGCCATCAAGGCCATCCCCGCCGACATCGTGGAGGCGGCCCGCCTCGACGGGGTCACCCCGTGGCAGATGTTCTGGCAGATCACCATGCCGAGCATCCGGCCGGCGCTGATCGTGGTCGTGGTGACGCTGTCGATCGCCACCCTCAAGGTCTTCGACATCGTCCGGACGGCCACCAACGGCAACTACGACACCAGCGTCATCGCCAACGAGATGTACAACCAGGCGTTCCGGTACGGCCAGAACGGGCAGGGCTCGGCGCTGGCGGTCTTCCTGTTCATCCTGGTGGTGCCGATCGTGATCTACCAGATCCGCAACCTCCGACAGCAGCGGAAGGGCTGAGATGACCACCGCAACGCCCACCGTCGCCGCCGGCACCCAGAAGACCGACGGCCGCACGTCCACCGCCGCCGCGCGGGTGCGCAAGCGGCTGAACAGCCGCACCGCCACCCTCGTGTCGATCGTCATCGCGGTGCTCTGGACCATCCCGACCTTCGGCCTGTTCATCTCGTCGTTCCGGCCGGAGGACCAGATCAAGAGCAGCGGGTGGTGGACCTTCTTCACCGACCCGCAGTTCACCTTCGAGAACTACCAGGAGGTGCTGTTCGGGCGCTCCTCGTCGTCCGGGCAGCTCGCCAGCTACTTCATCAACTCGCTGGCGATCACCGTCCCGTCGGTGCTCTTCCCGCTCGCCTTCGCGGCCCTGGCCGCGTACGCGCTGGCCTGGATCAACTTCCGGGGGCGGGACTGGGTGTACATCGCGATCTTCGCGCTGCAGATCGTGCCGCTGCAGATGGCGCTGGTGCCGCTGCTGAAGTTCTTCTCCACCGGGGTCACCGTCGCCGGGGTCACCGTGCTGCCCGCCTGGGACCTGGTCGACGAACAGAAGTTCGCCCAGGTGTGGTTCGCGCACACCTGCTTCGCGCTGCCGTTCGCGGTCTTCCTGCTGCACAACTTCATCTCGCAGCTCCCGGGAGACCTGATGGAGGCCGCCCGGGTCGACGGGGCCACCCACCCGAAGATCTTCCGCACCATCGTCCTGCCGCTGATCACCCCGGCGCTGGCCGCGTTCGGCATCTTCCAGTTCCTCTGGGTCTGGAACGACCTGCTGGTGGCGCTGATCTTCGCCGGTGGCGGCGACGAGACCGCTCCGCTCACCGTCCGGCTGGCCGAGATGGCCGGCACCCGGGGCAACGAGTGGCAGCGGCTCACCGCCGGCGCGTTCGTCTCGATCGTCGTACCGCTGATCGTCTTCCTGTCCCTTCAGCGCTACTTCGTGCGGGGGTTGCTCGCCGGCAGCGTCAAGGGCTGACGCCTCTCCGCCGCCGGGACACC